>DATGFK010000885.1:0-2086 GCA_035309185.1 Aggregatilineales bacterium | reverse complement strand
GGCAAATTACCTCGCGGCTGGCACACTCACATGGTATTTCTATCCCGAAGAACAGGAAGTATACGTCTACGAACCAGGAAAGCCGGTCAAGATATTAACCATCAACGACACCCTGGACGGCGGCGCCGTGCTGCCCGGTTTCAAGGTAGCCCTCAAAGACATCTTCCCCACCGATTGATTTTGTACTGCGCGTTTCGATTCGTCACCCCTCTATTCGCCTTCTCCCAGCCGGTGAACCTGCCTATTGATCATGCCCCGAATATCCGCAACAGCCTGCGCGTGGGCACGTCACTTGACGGTCACATAAGCACTATTGACCCAACCGTGTGCGCCATTGAAGGGGATTTGATACCAATCGCCGTTCTGCGCTTCGATGGGATACACCTTGCCCGCATCAATCGTACCCAAACGTACTGACGCGACCTTCGGATCTGCGCGCACAATGATCAGGGTGTTGGCCGTCAGACTCTTGCCGGTGACTTGATTGGCATTCTGCGCGGCGGCCTGCGTCGCGGGCCGTGACCCGCTCGGCGTCGCTGTGACCGTCGGCGCAAAGTGCATGACGGGCACTGCTTTGCCAGTCTTCCACGCCGCGATGAGCGGACGCAGGATATCCAGCGCCTGGGTGCCATAACGCACGCTGGGTTCAATATACGAGTTCTCTTGAAATTCGTTCCAGCTTACGATCAGGATGCTCGGTGTGCCCGCCTCGGTTGCCCCGGCCCAACTGTTATACAAAAACGCGCCGTTAGCACGATCCTGAGGCGGCGTGGGGTGGCTGCGCCCCGGTAGGCGCGATTCATCCCACCCCGGCATGACCGTCGGCGTGTAAAAGACCCCACCCCCACCGAAAACGCGGCCCGCCCAGCCAGTCGAAGTGCCGCCGTTGTCGTGCGACCAGGCGGTATTGAACAGGTACAGGCCGTCGAATACGGCCATGTAGCTGGTATCCGCGCCTTCCATGACCCAGATAGCCTTGTGGTGCGGATCGGTATGTTCCCGAATGCTTTGCCACTGCGGCACCGTGAAGTGACCCTGGTTCCAGAAATAAATGAGCGGTTTGCCGTTGTAGCGCAGATAAGCGGGCTGCTGGACTTTACTATCCAGCAGGACATGCAGCGACGTCTCGACGTCGGGAATGGTCGAATTGAAATTGTCCTGGGCCAGGTCAACGGATGCGGCGGCGTAAAAGCCGTGCTGCGCGGCCTTATCCAGCAGGATATTGAAAGCCGCGCCAGTAATATTGTTGTCTTTTTCGCCAAACCAGCTCATGACAAAGGCGTCAATTCCGGCGGACTGGGCTAACGCAATATGGCGTTCGATAGCCCACGTCTCGCGCGAGTCGTAGCGGGCCAACGGCTGATCAATCAGTGTGTTGTTCTGCCAGGAGACACCGGTGTGCCAGCCGAAATAATAGGCATACACCATGCGGCGCTGCCGGGCCTGGGTAGGTGCTGGCTGCGCCACAGACGACACGATGAAGGCAAAGGCGATTCCGAACATCACCAGGCGGGCGAGTTGACGATGATGGTTCATGATTGCTCAATTTCAAGTCAATGTGATCGAGTAATGCAAGGCGGCACAATACTAATCATTGACCGAACGCCTGTCAATCGGTATCTACTGGTTTCCCTCTCCTGATGTTTCCCACGGGGACGCCTGTGGCGTGGGGTAGGCCCATTCACGAGTTGACTCCATCGCTGGCCGACAAATAGGTCGGCGCCTACAATGGCACACACGCCGTAGGGGAGGAACCATGTCTCCTCCCTGGTGGTCGCCAGCTCAAGGCAGGGGTGAGGGGAATCTGGCCGGTCCATTCAGTTCCGTTAAGCTGGGGAACCAGCTTGTGGATCATGTCCCGAATATCCGCGAGAGTCTGAGCGCGATTGTGCGACTCGTATTGCAAAATCTTCTGGATCTGCCCGCTCAAGCGCTGCTGATCCTCCAGGCTCAAGTTCAAGGCCGTGATGATAATGACCGGCACGCTACGCCAGGCTTCGTTTTTGCGAAGCTCGATCATGAACTCGAAGCCGTCCATTTCGGGCACCATCAAATCGAGCAGGATCAAATCCGGCGTGCCGAAAGC
>DATGFK010000884.1:0-6187 GCA_035309185.1 Aggregatilineales bacterium | reverse complement strand
CAGGGCACGACGCACGATCACGCCCGCGTCGTGATGCACCTGGTTCGCATTCTCTTTGCCCTGCACATTTTGCGTGCGTAGCTTGTCCTCGGCTGCCGCGCTGCGGAAGAAGTTAGCCGCCAGTTCCAGGCTGCCCATGTGATCGAGAATGTTCTGGCTCTTCTTGAGCTTCTTGCGCTTGTGAATATCCTCAGCGGTCAGGCCATTGTATAGCCCGCGATAGCCGTGATTCTGGAAGATAGCGAAATCTTGCGGCGTGACGACACCCGCCTTTTTCGCGGCGGAGGCCAATTCGACATTTTGCTCCTTGACCTTCTTACGCTGGATCAACCGGCGCTCGTCCTCGGTCAGTTCTTTGAGTTGTGCGAGGGCTTCATCGGTAAGCTCCTGGCGGCGAGTCTGTGTCGCAAAATAGGTTTGGCCGAGAGCAACAATACCCTTTGATGGGTCAGCGTTCTGTACCACAAGGTAACACGCATAGCGCGAGAGGTGCATATCCTCAACTTCGCGTTTTGCATCTGAGCCGATGGCGACCATTTTAACCGCGTGGATAAAATGGTCACTTGGGTTGTGACCGCTATTTTCGCAGGCAATTTGCGCTTTAAGCAATACATTTGAGAATTTTTGCCAGCTTGCGTATTCAAGGATTGGCATCAAGTCGCGGGCAGACCAAAACTCATTGCCATCGGGATCGATTCGCTTGATGTGCTCAAAGGGGGATTGAGGGACGGAATTGTTGTCCTCTGAGGGGATCGTGGGTAAGTTCGACATAGCACAGAGCGCCTCCTATGCGCTGATGTGTAGGGTAGTATCGGCAGTCGCGTGCCGGTACTATCCGCTTGTTAGATAGAAGCAGTATAGCACGGTTTTTGGGCCATCGAGTCGCTTCTCAGAGATGAAGCGCGGAAGTCGCGGAGGTTTCGGCATTAGACTTTCGGCACTGCTTTGCGCGCCGGAAAAGACGCTTTGACGAGATTCCGCACTTCGGCAAATAATGCTTCTTGCGAATAAGCGCCTTTCTGCAAGATCCCGGCCACCTGTCCATTCAGGCGGCGGCGGTCTTCCGGAGTGAGATCCATCGCCGTGATCACCACGATGGGGATGGTTCGCCACTGCTCGTGTTGGCGCATTTCGCTGATAAACGCGAAGCCATCCATTTCTGGCATCATCAGGTCAAGCAGAATCAGACCTGGGCGCGTCGTGGCAACCCGTTCCAGCCCGACCCGGCCATTTTCGGCCTGCTGAACTTCCCAGCCCTCTTTTTGGAGCATCCGTGAGACGACTTCACGGGTGTTCAGGTCATCCTCAATGACCAGTATCTCACAAGCGGTTTGCTCACAGCCATACTTGCGCAGCGCTGCAAGCAGTTTTGCCCGGTCTATAGGCTTGGTCAGATACTCCGCCGCGCCCAGCGCAAAGCCCATATTTTTGTCGCTTACAATCGTGAGCATCACGACGGGAATCGCGGCAAGGTCTTGATCGGCTTTTAACGCATTCAATACCGACCAGCCGTCCATAATCGGCATCATCACGTCTAACGTGATCATGTCGGGATGCAGTTCGCGTGCCTTTTTCAAGCCTTCCTCGCCACTGGCAGCGGTTTCGACGTGGAACCCTTCTTTGGTGAGGAAGCGCAGCATCAATTCGCGGGCGCTGGCCTCATCATCAATGACCAGCACCGTACTGGCCCCTTCAAGAGGCGCTGAGGCTGTTACTTCAGACTCTGGAGGCAACGCAGATTCTTGTTCGGCGACGGCGGGCAGCATCACTGTAAAGGTAGAGCCTTTGCCAAATTCGCTGCTAACGGAAATGTCGCCGCCCAGCATATTGCAAAAGCGTTTACTGATCGCCAGTCCCAGGCCCGTGCCGCCATAATTGCGCGTGGTCGAGGCATCGGCCTGTACGAATTCCTGGAACAATTTCTTGAGCTGAACGTCGGTCATGCCCAGGCCGGTATCCCTCACGTTGAAAACAAGGCTATCCTGACCCGACCTCTGTGTTCGCTTCACGTCCAGGGTAATCGTGCCATTTTTGGTAAATTTACTGGCGTTGCTCAACAAGTTCAGCAACACTTGCCGAATTTTCGTGACATCCGTGCGCATCTCGCCCGCGTCAGGGTCGATCTGAACGTCGAGTTTGTTGGCGTTTTTGCCTGCCAGCGGTCTGGCGGTTGTCGCCACGTCCCGTATCAGGCTGGCGACTGAAACATTTTCAAGGTAAATGTCCATGCGGCCCGATTCGATCTTCGACAGGTCAAGGATGTCGTTGATCAACGCGAGCTGTTGTTTGGCCGCCGCCTGAATCTTTTTCAGGTCGGGAACATATTGAGCCTGCCCATCTTCAGCGGCTTCTTCTTCGATGAGTTCCGAATAGCCGATAATCGCATTGAGCGGTGTACGGAGTTCGTGGCTCATATTCGCCAGGAACATGCTCTTGACGCGAGTCGCTTCGAGCGCTTCATCGCGGGCAATCGCCAGCTCTTCGGTGCGCTCTACAACGCGCTGTTCCAGGGTGTTGAAGTTTTCCTCGAGCTTCTGCGCCATCGTGTTCACGCCGACTTGCAATCCGCCGATCTCGTCGCGTCGGAATGGTGGCGGGATGCGCACGTTGAGATCGCCCGTTTCCATGTGACCCAGAATATCTAGCGTGCGGCGGATACGGCCCGTAATGGACGCATTGATAAAAAGCAACAGACTGACTGAAAAGACGCTGGCCGCGACCAGCACGGCGAGGGTAATCCCTAAATCGCGCTTGAAGCGCTCTAATGCCGCAGAGTTGTCCTGGAGCAGCGCCATGCTGAACGGCCTGGCCGGTTGGATGGTCGAGAAGGTCAGGGGAATTTGTTCGAATCTCGCCATTGTGGTGGGATCAGACAGTGAAGTTGCCACCGTCTGGCCGTCATAGAAAATAGCCAGATCGCTTCCAGTACGCATCGTCGCTTCTTTGACGAATTTGTCGTCCAGCCTGTAGCCGACAATGGTGACTCCTGCCGGGCCGCTCACGCCGTCCATCCGTTGGACGCTCATCAACGTGAGTTTGTTGTTGTGGTATCCCACAGTCGAGACAATGGTTGTGGTCTTGATCGCTTGATCGATCAGTGGCTTGAGATCGTCAGTCTTGCCAAAAACGGCAAGCGCTTCCGTTTGGAGAAATATCTGACCCTTGAGATTATAGATCGTAATAAAACTCAGGTCAGACTGCTGAACATAGTTGTTGATCACGTTGAACGTATCAAGCTGTGAGCCAGCGATCACGCTGTCCACCACCAATTCATTCTGATTGATCAGATTCATGAAGCTGCGCGTCTCTGCGACATGGCTGTTGAACAGATCGACCAGATTGGTGCTGCGCTGCTGAGTTTGCCGCGCGGTTTGTTCCAGAAAGGCATTGTAGTTACTGATAAAAGTATATCCCACGATGCCGATCAGCAGCGCCGCAAACAGGAGGGTCGGAATGAGTAGCTTGGTGCGCAAAGTCATGATATGCCCTCAAATCTGATTTAACCCCGATCTCGCTGTCCCCTCCTTGAGAGAAGGGGCACCATTATATTGCCTGGATCGGCCTTTAAGCCCGGCTACCTTCCAGGAGACAGGGAACCGGGCTGAATCAGAAGGCGTGGGAGCGTTTAGTTCCCGGCTTGCAATTGGCGAATCACGTCGTAGAAACTGTCGGGCCGGGCGACATAAGCGCTTGGCGAAAGACCCTTGAGTAGCGCCGGATCAATGTGCAATAGCGCATCCTGCACCTTTTTCTGCATATCCTCCGGCACCGAAGGGTTAATCGCGATTCCGACGTTGGGAATGGGTGGGCTTGTCCAGATGGCCTTGAACACGTCGCCATGCTTCAGGATGGCCTGACTCCAGTTAAAATCCCATGTCGCGCCCGCATCCACGCTCCCGGCGACGATGGCATCTGTCACCAGTGGATGACTGCCAGGGAACGTAACCTGGGCAAAGAAATCCTTAGGATCGATCCCTTTGGATTTGAACAGCAGCGCATTGGGGACGACGTATCCGCTCGTCGAGTCCAGGGCGACGAATGCGAAGTTTTTCCCCTTCAGATCGTCCACGCTGTTGAGATCAGTACGGGTCTTGAGGGCCAAAATATAGCCGGTGTACGAGTCCGAGAGCGTATTATTGGCCTTGTTGCAGCTTAGTTCTGTGACCAGCATACGGACGCCAGGCGTCTTCTTCTGTGCCGCAATGTAGGGCGCGGGCGAAATATTAACGAACTGTACGGTGTTGTTGGCGATATAATCCGCCGCCTGCGCGTAATCTTTGGCGCTGACGAGAACGAAGGTCGCGTTCACCTGTTTGCCGAGCCATTCAAGCATGGGCTTGAACAGGAAACGAACGTCGTCTTCGCTCTGGCCTTTTTGCCAGGGCGTGAGGCCAAACTTGTACACTGTCCCGTTTTCCGCCCCGACCTCGGCAGGCGCCGTAGCTGCGGGCGTCGAAGCGCCTGTGTCCTGGGTGGCTGCTGTTGTCGCAGCGGGGGCAGCGTCGGCTGTTGTCGGGCATGGAGCACCCAGCGTATAGGGCGCAGGCGTTCCTGCCATCGTCGCGCTTGCCGCTTCGGTTGCGGAGGACTGGGCTAATGTAGCTCCTGGCTGGCCTGCAACGGTCAGTACGGTCAACGCGAGAAGGATGGCGGTAAATGTGGTTGGGTAAAAGAGTGATTTCGTTCGCATGACCTCTCTCCTATGGCGTGACTCAAGGTTAAGACACATAGCGCGAGATGGATCAATAGACGACCTGATGTGGTCAGTACCTTGAGTATAGTCCTGAACGCAAGGGCGGATTATTTTAGCGGCGCATCCCGGCGCATGACGACCAGCTCAAAGTCCGGCGAGTAGGCGAGGCGCAAGGCTGGCTGTGCCAGGCGAACCATCCGCCACAGCTTGCGCAAATCCCTGGGCATGTCGCCAGGTTGCAGCGGAACAAAGTCGAAGCGCTCATATAAGCCCTGGTTGGCATGTTCGCAGATCAGGTACAGGATACCCGATTCGCGCGCCAGCAGCGCCTCGATGATCATGCGCGCGATCCCCTGGCCCTGTCGATCCGGGATCACGGCGATAGAGGCCAATTCGCGCGTGCCGTCGTCGTGCGGCTTCACCTGCCCGATACCGACGACCTGCTTGCTCGTCGTGTCCTCTGCGATGAGGAAGTTGGGCCAATCCAAATTGCGGGGATTAATCCCCGCTTCGTGTACAATTGCTTTAATGGTTGCCTGATCCTCGGCGGTTGCACTTCGCAGGGTTACATCGGTAGGTCGTTTCATATGCTCACAGCCAAATTGATAGGCGGTTACCTGATTACCAATCTATTGTATCCTACTCAGTAGGCGGAATAAGTAATAACTCTAATAACTATAACCCAATGGATTTTGCTCGTTGTGAGCGCTTTCATTTACGGTCAAATGAGAGTAAAATCTGATCGGTTACACTGAACATCACGTTGCATCGAGGATTGCTTATGTCGAACGAAGGATCATCGAGGACTGACTTGGGGAAAGAACCCAAACCTGAGCCTGGTGAAGGAAAAGACTCCAACCAAGGGCTGGTGTGCGCCACCTGCGGACGTATGAATCGCCCTGGGGATTTGGCTTGCTCAAATTGTGGAACCTTGCTGCAAGTCGGGTCAAGTACGCAGCGCCTCACCGGGCTTGAAGAAAGCTTGCAGCGGAATCCCTGGCCCACCGGCGATGTCATCATCACCGATCAGCAGCCGATCTTACTGGAAATTGAAGGCCGGGAATTGTCGATTCCCCTGTCCGACGTCGTAACAATCGGGCGTGGGTCGCCCAATGCTGCCGAGTCGCAGCCCGACGTAGATTTGACTCCGTATGGCGCGGCGGAAAAAGGCATCTCCCGCAAGCACATGAAGATCAAGCGCAAGAATATCCTGATCTACGTGGCCGATCTGGGCAGCACCAACGGGACTCTGCTCAATGGCCGCCGCCTGATCCCGCACGCTGAGCGTTTATTGCGCAATGGTGACGAATTGCAGCTCGGATCGCTCAAGATGCACGTGCGCTTTTGATCTCATTGGCCTAAAAAGTCCATTCCGGTCGGCTTGTGACCGCTCATACGGGGTATAAATTGAAAGGGCGCCTACCTGAAGCGCCCTTTTTTGTTCTACTGCGGCTTACGAAGCGTTGCGTTCAGGCGCTTCTCGACGGCGTTTTC
>DATGFK010000883.1:0-6853 GCA_035309185.1 Aggregatilineales bacterium | reverse complement strand
GCTTCGGTTTTTCCGAGGGCGATCCCGGTGCAACTCGCGCAACCGACTCAGAGGCAAGCGGCGTGAGAGGCAGCTCTTCCCCCAGCGGTCGCGTGCTTTCGATTAGCGCCAATTCCAGCGGCAACTGCGGCTGCCACCCGCCTTTCAGATCCGCGATGGCGCTGTTAAAAGCGCGAATAGCCCGTAAAAGCGCTGCCCGGCCTATTTTCCCGGCCTGTTGGGTGAGCATGGCGCGCATTTCATTGCTGGCGTCTACCAGCGATGGCCCGCCCGTCTGCGTGAGCAGCACATTGCGCAGATATTCCACGATCTGTCGCCCAAACTGTGCCGGATCGGCACCCTCGTCTATGGCGCGATTCAGAAGGTCAAGGCCAGCCGCTACGTCGTCATCCAGGATCGCCTGAACCAACCCGCCAACAGCGCGGTTGCTGGCCGTGCCCAGCACCTGCTCGGCCACTTCCAGCGTGATCACCTGCTCCGGGTCAGCGATCAGTTGATCCAACAGGCTGATGCTATCACGGACGCTGCCGGTACCATGTCTGGCGATCAACTCCAGCGCCTCGCGTTCAACCTTGATGCCCTCAAATTCGGTGATCATTTGAAGCCTATCGGCCACTTCGCGCATGGACACACGCCGGAATTCAAAAGTCAGGGATCGACTCCGGATGGTCGCCGGAACTTTGTCGAGTTCTGTGGTCGCCAGGATGAAGATGGCGTGTTCGGGGGGTTCTTCGAGCGTTTTGAGAAGGGCATCGAAGGCTGCGCCAGAAAAGCGATGCACTTCGTCTATGATGTAAACCTTGTAGCGGCCTTCGCTGGGCGCAAAAGCGATCTTTTCGCGTAAGTCTCGAACGTCATCCACGCCGTTGTGACTGGCCGCGTCAATTTCGATCAAATCGAGGAAACGCCCTTCGTTGACCGCCTCGCAAAACTGGCATTCATCGCAGGGGCGCTGTGCGGGATCGGGATGCAGACAGTTGACGCCTTTTGCGAGGATACGGGCCATCGTCGTCTTTCCGGTTCCCCGTGGCCCATTAAAGAGGTAAGCGTGACGCACCCGATCCTGGATAATCGCATTCCGTAGCGTCTGCGTGATATGCTCCTGTCCAATGACATGATCGAAGGAGCGGGGACGCCATTTCAGATACAAAGCCTGAGTAGGCAATATTTATTCTCCCATGCGCATTACTGACCAAATTGTAACACAACTGGGGGCCTTTATCGAGAAACAAATGTTCGAGCATAACTGGGCGCTCGCAACCATTTGTTCTACGCTGTATACTGTAGGCTCTCTGGATGAGGGGCCACCCTATGCTTCCCGTTCGCCTGGAACTGCGCAACTTTCTGGCGTACCGAACGCCAGCGCCATTGTCATTTGAAGGGTTAACACTCGCCTGCCTGAGCGGCCCAAACGGCGCGGGTAAATCGTCGCTCCTGGACGCCATGACCTGGGCATTATGGGGCCGCGCGCGCGCCAAAACCGACGACGAGATGATCCATCTCGGCCAGGAAGAGATGTACGTGATCTTCGACTTTCGCCAGGATGAGGTCTTGTATCGCGTTGTGCGCAAGCGAAGCAAAAAAGGACGCGGACAGGGTAGTCTTGACCTGTTCGTGTGGGATGATTCGCTCAACCAGTTGCGGCTGATCAGCGAATCAACGATGCGAGACACACAGAATCGCATTGTTCAACTGCTTAAACTGGACTATGAGACTTTTATCCATTCAGCCCTGATCCAGCAGGGCAAGGCTGACCTGTTCACCACCGCCGCCCCGGCCCAGGCCAAGAAAATTCTTGCGGATATTCTGAGTCTGTCGCGCTGGGAACAATACGAAAAGCAAAGCAAAGAACAGTTACGAAGCGTCGAAGAACTGTTGCACATGATCGAGCTGCGAATCGGGGAAATTGAGCGGGAAGAAGTCAACGAACCCATATTGATAAGGCAGCTTGCCCAGGCAGCCCTGGAAGTCGAGGAGGCCCGCCAGACTCGCGAGGCTGCCGAAGTCCTGCTGGCCGAGGTCGCCAGCGCCCCCAATGACATGCAAACCGCACAGAAGCAACTGGCAGCGCTTCAGCGTCGAATTCGCGAATATGAACAGGACATTTCCCGGCTGGATGACGATATTGCCCAGCACGAAGAGCGGCGAGACTCTTATCAGGCGATTATCGAATCGCGCGACGAGATAGAGGCAGGCTTTGCCCGGCTGGAGTCTGCGCGACAGGCAGATTCGGACCTGGGTTACAAGCTATCGCAGCAGCAAGATATCAAGGACAGGCTCACGACGCTTCAACGCGAACTAGACGCGGAGCGTGCGTCGCTGGATGCGCAAATCGGCGTGATCCGGGATCGTATCGTTCAGGCGGAACAGGTCGTCGCTTCCGGCGAGGCCATCGAAGTCGAACTGGGCCAGGTCGAAGTGGAGATCGCGGCGCTGGAAAAGCGCAGGGACGAACGCGAGAACATCCAGATCGAGCGAGAATCGCTGCTGCACGAAAGGACGCTGCTCACCGCTCAAAACGAGACTCTGCGCCAGGAAATGGACGCGATCAAAACCCGTATCGGAATGCTGGAAGTGGCAGACGGCGCGTTGTGTCCCGTGTGCGGGCAACCGCTGGATGAACCGCATCGCCTGGAGCTTTTGACTCAGGGTCAGGCCGAGGGCAAAGAGCGTGGAGATACCCACCGGCACAACCAGAGTCGGCTCAAGACCCTCGTTCAGGACATCAAAACTTCCGATGACAGAATTCAGGCCATTGAACGCGAGGTCAAAGGGCTGGACAACCTGACGGCCAAGCAAGGCAAGTTCCATCAGCGCTGGGAGGCTATTACGGAGGCCCAGCAGCGCCTCGGCGTTGAGCGAGCAAATCTGGAAGACCTCGAAAAGATGCTTGACCAGGAAGATTTCAGTCACGAACTTCGTGGTCAGCTTGCCGCGATGCAGGCTGAAATTGATGGTCTGGGCTACGACAGAGCGGCCCACGGTGAAGCACGCGAGGCGCTTCAGAGCTTGCGCGGATTTGAGGCGCAGATGCGTGCTCTGAACAATGCCATTGAGCTAATGCCAGACCTTGAGAGCCAGATCGACTCGATGCGCGATCGTCGTGAACGCCTGGGCGCACAGTACACTGAGGCCTGTGATGAAGCTGCGAGGCTTGGCAAAGAAATCGAGGCGCTCTCGGCGAAGGTCGAGGAGGCCCGTCGGCGCCAGTCTGATCTGAATAGGCTGCGCATTGTGGAACGCAGCACCACCGAGAAACTGATCAGCATTCAACAACAGTTATCTGCTATCGAAGCCGCCCGCATCCGCAAAGCTGAACTGGAAGCCCAGCGGGATGCGCTTCACGAAGAAGAGGCGATTTACAACCAGTTGCGGGATGCATTCAGCAAAAATGGCGTCCCAGCCATGATCATTGACGCCGCTATCCCTGAACTGGAAGATGCCGCCAATCGCCTACTGATCCGCATGACGGATGGCAGAATGCACGTCCGTCTGGATACGCAGCGCACCAATAAAAGCGGCGAAGTCCGCGAAACACTCGACATCCTGATCGGGGATGAACTGGGCACGCGCATGTACGAACTGTACAGCGGCGGTGAAGGCTTCCGGGTCAATTTTGCGCTGCGCGTTGCACTCAGCCAATTTCTCGCCCATCGGGCAGGCGCCCGTCTGCAAACGCTGGTCATTGACGAAGGGTTTGGCTCACAGGATGACGCGGGTCGCGAACGACTCGTTGAGGCAATTAACGCGATCCGCGACGACTTTGATATGATTCTGATTGTCACCCACATTGATGAACTGCGCGACGCCTTTCCCGTGCGCATTGAGGTGCGGAAAACACCCGACGGATCGACCGTCGAGATCGTATGAATGGCAACAGAGTGAGAATTTGGCGAAATTACGTGGTTGATCTGATTTGCACAAGGCTGTATAATCTCGCGCGGTCTGCGGACCAATTCAGGTTTTAATTCGTATTTCGTATAAGGGGCAAGCAATGAGTACAGGAAGCCCGGAAACGACCCGGCCCACTACTATCAACGACCTTAAGCCAAAAATGGAATTGCAAGGCAAGGTCAAGAAGATTGAACTGTATGGGGCCTTCGTGGACGTGGGTATTGGTACCGATGGCCTGCTCCACATTTCGCAACTCAGCAACGAACGAGTCAAAAACGTCCAGGACGTGGTCAAAGAAGGCGACGAGATTACCGTTTGGGTGCGTAAGGTGGATGTGGAACAGGGCCGTATTGATCTAACCTTGATCCCGCCAGCAGCCAAGGGACTCAACGAGATTCAGGTCGGACAGGTTCTTAGCGGTAAAGTCGTTCGTGTAGAGAAATTTGGCGCATTTGTGGACGTGGGCGCGGAACGTCCCGGCATGGTACACGTGTCGGAAATGGCAAACGGCTACGTGGGTTCACCGCAGGAAGTCGTCAAGATGGGTCAGGAAGTTCAGGTCAAGGTCATCAAGCTCAATCCGAAGAAGAAGCAGATTGACTTGAGTATGAAGGCGCTTGAAGAGCCGGTTGCTGCCATACCTGAAGACGACGACGAACCGCTGCCCACTGCTATGGAAGTGGCCTTACGCCAGGCTATGCAGGGTACCGAGATGGCCGAAGAATTTGAGGCGACGCACAAGCCAGCCCGTCCGAGCAAGGCTCATCGCACGAAGCGTGGCGATGATAAGCGGCGGCAGCAGCAGGACGAAATTCTGAGCCGGACGCTGCGCACCCGGGTCAAATAAATTCCCACGTCGCTTTGATCGGTTATTGCGCAGGTTGAACCCAATATTCAATCTTACGGGCTTCGGGTTCGATAGCCTGAACGGCCTGCGCATATTCCAGGCGAAATTCCTCAGCGGAGCGAAATCGGTCGCGAGGATCTTTAGCCAGGGCACGCAGTAGCACCGGTTCAAGAGGACGCGGAAAATCCGGGCGAAGCGTATGCGGCAGTGGAACGGGTTCGCGTACGTGATTCAGGGCAATGTCGTAAGCCTTGTCTCCAGTATAGGGTAGACGCCCAAGCAATAATTCGTATAGGACGACTCCCAGCGAATATAAGTCGGTTTGAGGGCTGATCCGTTTAGCCAGCACCTGTTCAGGCGACATATAGTAGGGTGTGCCCAGGCTGACGCCGCTGCGTGTCAGCGTTTTCATCCCGGCCACCTTGCTAAGCCCGAAATCAACCAGATAGAGATGATTCCCGGTATCACTGCGCGCCTCGACCAGCATATTGCCTGGTTTAATGTCACGGTGGATGATGCCGCGCCCGTGTGCATACTCCAGGGCCTGAGCCACCGGGTTCAGGATTTGCCACGCGGTCAGGGGAGAAAATCGGCGGCGCCCTAGCAGATCGAAGACGGATGGCCCGCGCACATACGGCATGACCAGGTACAACACACCGTTTTCCTCGCCCCAGGCCTGGACAGGCATAATATGAGGATGCCTGAGCGCTTGCATCGTTTTTGCCTCGCGTTCAAAGCGCTCCCTGTACTCGCCGTCTTCGGTATGTTCTGGCAGCATGATCTTGATTGCCAGTGCTTCCTGCGAGCCGGGACGGCGACACAAATAGACCGATCCCATTCCACCCTCGGCCAGGTGTTGTTCAATCAAGTAGCCGCCGATTTGTTGGCCTACGAGTTTATCTGTCATGCGCATAGTGCTCCCGTGACAATTTGATTATAGCAATACTCCTTCGGCGCATCAGGTTCGCGTCGAAGTTCCGTCCTGGCACGTCAGCCAGCGGCCCGTTATACTTTTCCCTCACTATTCCACTGGAAAGGTACGCAAGATTGAAGCTCTCAGTCATTATTCCCTGTTACAATGAGAAAGAAACCATTCAGGCCATCACGCAAGCAGTTAGAGCCGTCGGTCTCGCCTCGGAAATCATCATCGTGGACGACGGTTCGACGGATGGCACACGCGATCTCCTGCCGTCATTGTGTGACGACAAGCTTGTCAAAGTCATCTATCATGAGGTGAACCAGGGCAAAGGCGCCGCCGTGCGCACCGGCTTCGCAGCCGTGCAAGGCGACGTAGTGATCATTCAGGATGCCGACCTGGAATACGATCCGCGCGAATACCCCCACCTGTTGCAACCGATTGAGGAAGGCCTGGTCAAGGTGGTCTACGGTTCGCGGTTCCTGGGCGGCCCACGCAAGGCTATGAACTTCTGGAATATGGTCGCTAACCGATCATTAACCTTTTTGACCAATATCCTGTACAACACCCTGCTGACCGATATGTATACCGGCTACAAGGTTTTCAGGACGGAAGTTGTGCGCGATATTCCGCTGCGGTCGCGCAGATTTAACATGGAGCCGGAATTGACTGCCAAGGTGCTCAAACGGGGCTTCCGCATTTACGAAGTGCCCATCTCATATAACGGGCGGGAATGGGACGAGGGCAAGAAAATCAAGTGGACGGATGGGCCTGTCGCCGCCTGGACTCTGCTGCGCTACCGCTTCATGGACTGAACCGTCCCGAAGTAAACAATCGCTTCAACTGCTATGGCGCTGTTCTACTGATCTTGCTCATCGGGGCAGGGCTTCGCGTCGCTATGCTGGGGCGGGATGTCCGCTTTAACGTTGACGAAGCGCTCTATGCCAGCTATGCCAGACGCATCGCGCTCCACGGCGACTTTCTACTGGCCGATAGCGCGCTGGATAAGCCACCCCTGGGGCTATTCCTGACGGCAGCGTCTTTCACCATCTTCGGGACAAAGGATATTGCGGCGCGCCTGCCCACGCTTTTCGTCAGCATTTTGAATATGGCCGTGTTCCTGGCGCTGGCGCGACGCGTCTACGATGAGCGAACAGTGATCTTCGCCGCGCTGCTCCTGGCCCTATCGCCGCTTG
>DATGFK010000882.1:0-2291 GCA_035309185.1 Aggregatilineales bacterium | reverse complement strand
CGAACGTCGGTCATCGGGCGAGGCGTTCGCGTCCATTCCCATGCCACCGTGGAAGACTCCATCATTTTTGACAATTGCGACATCGGACGCCGGGCGCGCGTCCGGCGGGCCATCCTGGACAAGAACGTGCGCGTTCCGCCGGACACCACCATCGGCTACGACCTGGAAAGCGACCGCCAGCTCTATCACGTTACAGAAAGTGGCATTGTCGTCGTGCAAGGGTACCGCTCTCCCGTCGACATTGCCAGCATGAACCTCTAGGCCGCCCCCTTTCCGCGCGCTGATACAATTGCTGCGTTGGCAAAGGAGGTCGAATGGAGCAGCTATACCTGATTCTGTTGGCGATCTTGGGGTTCGTCGTACTGTTCCTCATCTTAGGAAGCTTTTTCACAGTAAACACCTCCCAGGTTGCTGTAATCACTCGATTTGGGAAGTTTCTCCGGGTCGCCGAGCCCGGATTGAACTGGAAGCGGCCGTTTCTCGATTCCGTGGCGGGTTATGTGAGCCTCCGGGTCAACCAGATCACTCTGACCATGGAAACCAAGACACGAGACAACGTCTTTGTAACCATCCCGATCTCCGTCCAAAATCGCGTTCGCCCGGAAAAGGTCTACGACGCCTACTACAAGCTGGCTGATCCAGAAGCGCAGATTAAGTCCTATGTTGAGCAGGTGATTCTCGGTCACGTACCGGGAATGACCCTGGATGAGGTGTTTGCCAGTCAATCCAGCATCGCCGCCGCCGTAAAGCAGGAGCTGGACGCCGATATGGCGCTGTTCGGGTATGAAATTGTAAATGTTCTGGTGACCGACATTGTTCCGGACGCCAAAGTGAAGTCAGCCATGAACGATATCAATGCCGCGCAGCGCGAACAAGTGGCCGCCAACGCCCGGGGCGAGGCTGAAAAGATCCTGGTAGTGAAGAAAGCCGAGGCTGAGGCCGAAAGCAAGGCGCTCCAGGGTCAGGGCATCGCGAACCAGCGGAAAGCCATTATTGAAGGACTTCAGGTCTCAATCGAACAATTCCAAAAGGTTGTGGAAGGCGCGTCGGCGCGAGAAGTAATGCAGTTAGTAATGGTGACACAATATTTTGACACGCTAAAATCCATTGGCGAAAGCGACCGGACCAACACCCTGTTTCTCGCGCACTCCCCAGGGGCTGTCAAGGACGTTTCCGACCAGATTTTACAATCCATGCTCGTGGCTGACAGGTCAAACGGCTAGTCGCCTCTGCATACAGCCACCGTCACTGCCGTGACAAGTCACAGGCGAAATTAAATCGAGGCCAAGCTAAAAGAAACTATGTAACCGGTTACCACTGTTTCGTGTCGAACTACCGAGATGATGTCCACAGTTGGTAACCACCTCGAAGAAGAGACGGCCACCGTGTTGAATGGTGTTCCCGCTGCCGAAATCCGTGCGCAGCTGGATCTCATCCTGCGTAGCCGCGCATTTATTCAATCGCATCGCATTCGCCGGTTCCTGCAGTTTGTGGTTGAAGAGAGCCTTTTGGGACAGCCCCACAGACTGAAGGAATACCTGATCGGGCTTGAGGTTTTCGATCGCCGGGAGGCCTTTGACCCTCGAGTCGACTCGATTGTCCGCGTCGAAGCCCGCCGCCTGCGCTACAAGATCGAGGAGTATTACCGGACTGAGGGCCGTGAGGATTCAGTCCGAATCGTGCTGCGCAAAGGCAGTTACGTGCCGATCTTCGAATATCGCAGTAGCGGCAGTGGCGGAGGCATGATGGCCCCCCGGCGCAGCATGGAGATTTCGCTCTTCTCGCTGATCAACGCCACGGGGGACACCCGCTCAACGGCCGAGGAGATTCAACGGCGTCTTGCCCACGTCCTTATTAAGGAAGGCTGCTTTCAGGTTGTCGCGCAGTCTCAGATGAATCCGGTAAGCCCTGAGCTGGCCCCAGATTTGAACGCTGCACCGCCGATCCTGCATTCGGCCAGTCCAGCAGATTATGTACTAGAGGGCAGCATCGAATTTCATGACGACGCCTTCCGGGTATTGTTACAGCTGATGCAAAATGCCGATCGGTCCTATATTTGGTCGGAAACCGCGGACGGGCGCACGCAAGATCTGTCGCCAGTGGATCATGTAGCGCAGCAGTTGGTTCGCGACCTGACAGCTCCGGCAGGCGAGGCGGTGATTGCGCGCCGCCAGACCGATCGGACGGAAAGCGGGGATGCCTACCTGCAGGGCCGCTATCACTGGAAACTGGCGACGCCGGATAGCATTCGCAACAGCATCGCATCTTTCACTAAAGCAGTGGAGGCCGAC
>DATGFK010000881.1:0-6248 GCA_035309185.1 Aggregatilineales bacterium | reverse complement strand
TGTCTTTCCAGAATGCGACAGCCAACCCAACTGCCAGGCCTGCCGCCGCGACGATTATCCAGCTCATCTAGCCTGCCCTCCAAAACTTACTAACTTATACGTAGCATAGCAGCAAAATGGTGCGCGTGCCTTGCGGAGGGTTTATCGTCGTATGGTCTTAAGGTTGGGGAAAAGACGATAGATCTGCTGTGGTTTTACGTTGGTGGGCTGTGGGGGGACAGAAGGAGGGAGTCTTTCCCAAAACCCGCCGACGAACGTGCGCGGATTCCCTGCGCTTGGCAAAATATAGCTGGAAGGCAAACGAACAGCAGCGGTAGACCCTGTCAGTCGCCCCTGCGGAACAGGATTTCAAGTTCCAGCTTGCCAAGCAGAAGCTGATCGCCTGGTTGCAAAGGCTTCGGATCATAGGGCATCAGCGAGATGCCGTTCAGGCGCGTACCATTGCTGCTGCCCAAATCTTCGATCACAAAGCCGTTATCCGCTGCGCGAATGATAGCGTGCATCCGCGATACGCCTTTTTCAAAGCCGCCATACGGGGATAAATCAACTCGGGGCTGCTGCCGGGCATCCGGAACCAGCCGGCCCAGAACCGCTTGAGTCGTGACTTCAAGGATGAGCGGTTCGGTTTTGCCGTCAATGAAGAATGCCAGGGCATTGCGGGACAAAAGGCCCATGTAGCGGACGTGGGTTGGCTTGGGGACGGATTGGATTTTAACGTCGCGAGTAGGCTCGTCTTGAACGGGCATCTTCCCCAGCGGTGCGAAGCAATTGTTACAGATCGTTGCGCCATCTGGATTTTCGCGTTGGCAGACCGGGCAGATGTTCATGGTGTTCGCCCTCGAACTTGCACAGAGATGTCTCTTATGAAAATTGCGCTGTAAGAATAGCTCAAAACTGAAGAGTTACCAATGGCTAAATTGTGGAAACCTTTGCAAATTCCGCCAGAGTGATTAGGATGATGAGGTGTATTGGTTTAAGGCATCTGAGACGCTCTGAGGGCTTGAAGAATTCTAGACACGCCAAATTCGCTGTTTACGATCATGTCCCCAATGAGCCAACGACCTTTAAGCAGGGCTAAGCACTCTTATGAGATTACTCGTATTTCGTTCTTTGTGGGGGATGACAGGTCGCATCGAAGAGCAAATTGCTCAGATTTCGGCTGAAGGCTATGACGGAGTGGAAGCATGGCATCAACCCGAAGTGATCTCGGTTTCCAACCTTCGTAAACTGCTCGACAAATATCATCTGCAATTGACGATGGCTACGACCGTTGACAAGCGAAGCGACATCGAGGCGAAACTCACTGCACACCTGGACTATCAGCCGCTACGGATTGGCGTTCAAAGTGGCCGGGACAGCATGACTTTGGACGAAGGATCGGCATTTTTTGAGGAAGCCCTGCGTCTGGAACAAAAAATCGGAATCCCCGTTGCCCACGAAACGCATCGTGGCCGATGTTTCTTCACACCCTGGCATACGCAATTGTATTTGCAGAGATTTCCCGAACTAAAAGTGGTGGCAGATTATAGCCATTGGGTCAATGTCTGCGAACGTCTGCCCGACGATCAACAAGAGGCGATCCGGCTTGCTTGTGAACACGCTATCCATATTCACGGGCGGGTCGGGTACGAAGAAGGGCCACAGGTGCCCGATCCGTCCGCGCCTGAATATGCTCCTCAGTTGCAGTGGCATGAAGCGCGCTGGCAAGCAATATGGGATGCGCATCAAAGGCGTAATGAAGCATTTTTGACCTTCACGCCAGAGTACGGCCCTCCGCTTTATCTCCACACTCTACCCCATACAAACGAGCCGGTAGCCAACCTTTCTGACGTGTGCTTATGGGGGGCAAAACGCGCTCGGCAACAGTTCGAGAAAAGTTAACGGAAGAAACGGGCCGTTTATCGGTTCATTGCACCTGACAGGATTTGCCTTTTATGGATTCGTTTCAGTTCCGCTTTTCAGGTACCTCGTCCCTGCGTCACCTTCACCGCGTTGATCTCGGTTTCGAGTCCTTTGGCGCGATCCAGGAAGGCGTCCAGGCGGGCTTGCTGATCGCGATAGCGGTCTCCCAGCGCCTGTAACTGGCTGAAGACCGGCGCGAGAATCTGCTTGCCATATTGCAGCAGGCGATTCCTTTCGCGGCTGGTCAGGGTCGCCAGGGCGTCCCGGTAGCTGGTTTCTAGTTCGGAGATCTGCCCCTTGAGCCGATCTTTGGCCTCGCGCACAGCCTTGCCCCAGAACCATAACGCGCCCGCGCCGCCCGCCGCGATCACGAATGGGCCGAGCGTCGCGCCGAGCAGTGCCAGCGGATAGGCTGCCACGCCGCCGACGGTCAGGTGCGCCAGGATAAAAGCCAACGCCCCGCCGATCCCGCCTGCCGCGCTGATCGTGAAACCGCGCACGTTCTGCTCAAAGTTCGATTGGATACTTTCGACCATGCGCCTGTCGCCGCCCGACTTCAATTCCACGTCCACCAGCGACATCGCGGCCTGGAGCGCTTCCCGCTGATCGGCATAGGTGGCGGCGTCCATGCTGGACGCTTCTTCGCGCAGGAGCGCCTCCATCTTGTTCAATCGCTCGATCACGGTGCGCCAGTAGACGCGGCTGCTGTCCACCAGCGCCCCGGAATACTCGTCCGAAATGCTGCGGATGCGATCCAGGGCGTTGCCGAGCACATCAGTCTGAAATTCCGTCCACAGCGCATCCTTGTTGACCCGGCGCAGGGCGCGCAGCACGTTGAAGTTGCCCTCGATGAACGTGTCCCCGCGCGCGCGCATCCCGTCGAACACCGTACGGATCTCGGCCAGGGTCGTATCCAGCTGCTTGTCCAGTTGGGAGGCTTGCTGTTCCATTTCGCGCTGCAAATCCTCGGCGGCGTTGGCGTCACTGCCGATCAGGGCCAGTTTGCTCTGCACGGACTGGCGGTAACGCGCGATGATGCCGCGCGGCAGTTCAAGCTGGGCCAGGAGTTTTTGCTTGGCGGGTGGCACCTGCTCAAAAGTCTGACGCAGATAGGCACGCACGGCGTCCATACCGAAATCGCCCTTGCCGTCGCCGCCGATCAGCCCGGCGAACAATCCGCCCGATGGCCGGTCGCCTTGCAGCGCCTTCTTGGCCGAGACCATAAAGATCGGCGGGCGCAGATCGAGCAGTTGATCGATCTGCTGCTGTACGAAGCGCATGACCTCGTTCTGTTCTTTGGAGTCCAGCAGGTCGGCCTGATTGATGACCACGATGATCTTTTTGCCGTAATGCTTGGCGAGTTCCAGGTACAGCCGTTCGGTTTCGGCAAAAGCGCGCTTGGCTGAGATCACAAAGATGACCAGATCGCTGCGGTGGAGAAAAGAACGGGCGACCTGCTCGTGCTTCTGGAAGACCGAACCGGTTCCGGGCGTATCCACGATCACCACGCCGGGGATTCCGGTGTTAGGGTGCTCCCACTCGCGGATCGCGCCCTCGCGTAGCTCTCCTTTGCGGCTTTTGGTCGAGCCGTAGCGTACCAGTTCAATGGTGTCTGTGGTCGGCGTAATGCCCATCGGTAACATGGGATCGCCCAGCAGCGCATTCACGAAGGTGGACTTGCCGCTGTTAAATTCCCCGATGATGACGACCATCAGAAACATATTGCTCAGGTCGGCAGCCGTGTCCAGCAGGCGCTGGCGATCCGCGACGGACTCAATGCCGCCCATTTTGCCGATGAATTCGGCCACGTCGTACAACAGGCGAACTTCGCGCTCGCGTAGTTCCGCGATTGGCCCTTCCAAGACGATCCCGTCAGCCATGCTTTTCCAGTCATCCCATCTATATCAGCCCGACAGGCTGATACATCAATCGGCTCCCACAAGGTTGCGTCACACATTTACGATTCTACCTCAGCTTGGGGCGCTCATTTCGAGCAAATCGGAACCGAGCATCCTTACCTACGCTCTCATTCTCATGGCTATGGCTGTTTTTTGATAGGGATAAAGGCCAATCGGCGGCTTATGGCCCCTTTTGACGCCCCCCTGTTAAGAAACTTAGCATTGTTTGTGGGGTTATCTATGTTAAAATAACCCTTGGATGACATATGTGCGTTTTTGCTCAATCGCTGAAGGTCAAAAATGGCGAAAAGCAGGAATCGCCAAGGGACATGCGGGCATTCGTTGCCAGAAGTACGGGTTATTCCCCTCAGATTCAAACAGTTATAGGGTGACACAATGCAACTCTTCCCTGAAGCGCGTCCATTTTTACCGCTTGATCTCCCTCTTCTTCACCGGCTTGCCCCGCGCGGGATCAGCTTTGACAGCGTCACGAGTTTGACGCAGGGCGAACACGCCGTCGAAGCAGCCGTGTGGAGTGCGGTACCCCTGGCCGACCTGGGCCGACCCACCTTTGTGCTGCGTGACGGCCAGCATGAGTTCGTCGGGCAGATCCGGCATAAGGGTGGCGAGCGACATGCACATGTCACCTTTATCGCGCCTGACCTCGACCTGGCTGGCGAGACGGCCTGGTTGACGCTCCTGGACAGCATGACGCAAGCTGCCGGGCGGCGGGGCGCACAGGCGCTCAATGCCGAAGTTGCCGAGTCTGGTCACGCTTTCGTCTTGCTACGGCAGGCAGGTTTTACCGTCCACGCTCGCCAGGAGATCTGGCAGCGGATGCCGGGGACGCTCCCCACGGCTGACGCAGGGCTACTACGCGCGGAGACTGAGCGGGACATCTGGGAGATCAACTGCCTGTTTGCCAGCGTGATACCCCGTCCCGTGTTGCAGTCGGATGCGGTGCCGGAGCCTGGACACGGTGGTCTGGTTTACGAACAGCGGGGGCAACTCCTGGCTTACGTCTCGATAACGGAAGGGCGGCGCGGCATTTACGTGCAGCCCGTCATACATCCTGAAGTTGCGTGCCAGGCAGACGCTATTCTGGCGGCAGCGCTCAGCCAGATGCAGCGCTCCGAGAAACTGCCGGTCTACGTGCCTGTACGCCGTTACCAGGAATGGCTGCAACATCCGCTCGACACGCTTGGCTTTGAACCCTGGGCAACGCAAGCGCTTATGGTCAGACGCACGACGGTTCGCGTGGAGCATGGCATTGCCCGGCCTGCCTATGCGCTGGATGGCGCGATGGTCGTACCCTCGCGAGTCGCGAAATGCACTCAAATTGACGGTTATGGGGCAGTGAATGGAATATCGCATAACAGACGATCTCGAAAAACTCAAAGCGGTCTTACCAGGGTACCTGGTCGACTCGCTTGAGCAGATCGGTCAAAAAGATGATCTCGTCGAAGTAATTATGGATCTGGGCCGCGTTCCTACGGCCCGTTACAACGACGGCGAAAAAACTCTCGACGAACGAGAGATAACACACGAAGAGCTTCAGTATGTCGTGACGAAGATCGGGGCCTTTGACGCGGACAACCGCGCGGGCCTCGAACGTACCCTGCATCGAATCTCGGCGATCCGCAATCGGCGCGGCGAGATCGTTGGCCTGACCTGCCGGATCGGGCGGGCTGTGTATGGCACGATTGATATTCTGCGCGACGTGATTGAATCCGGACAAAGCGTCCTGATCCTGGGCGCGCCAGGCGTCGGTAAGACGACCTTGCTGCGCGAGGCGGCGCGCGTCCTGGCCGATGCCAAGCGCGTCGTGATTGTGGATACCAGCAATGAAATCGGCGGCGACGGCGACGTGCCTCATCCGGCGGTGGGACGGGCGCGGCGAATGCAGGTCGCCAAGCCCACGCTGCAACACGAGGTCATGATCGAGGCGGTGGAAAACCACAACCCTGAAGTGATCGTCATAGACGAGATCGGGCGGGAACTGGAAGCCCAGGCGGCGCGCACCATCGCCGAGCGCGGCGTTCAGCTCATCGGCACGGCGCACGGCCAGACCCTGGACAATCTATTGCTTAACCCCACGCTGTCCGACCTGGTTGGCGGGATCGAATCGGTCACGCTGTCCGATGAGGAAGCCCGGCGGCGCGGCACGCAGAAAGTGGTGTTGGAACGACGTTCGCCGCCGACGTTCGACGTGCTGGTCGAGTTGCAGACTCGCCATTCGCTGGTCCTGCACGAGGATGTGGCGGCTGCCGTAGATGCGCGGCTGCGCGGGCGACCCATGCCTGTCGAGGCTCGTTACCGCAATGATGCGGGCGAAATCGTGATCGAAACGCAGCAGCCGATGGTAAACGGTGGCGACCGCAACGGACGGCGAGGCGCCAGCAATGGTAATGGCAATGGCGGAGGCAGTCACAGTTGGCAGCCGGACCA
>DATGFK010000880.1:0-4599 GCA_035309185.1 Aggregatilineales bacterium | reverse complement strand
TCCCCGCCAGGCACAGGTGAGGCAGCGTCTGGAGCAGTTCGACGCATTCGTTCGGATCAGGCCCATAACCAACCACGTCGCCGAGACACCACACGTAATCCCAGGTGCCTTTTGCATCGGCCAGAACCGTCTCAAATGCGGCAAGGTTGGCATGAATATCGGAGATGATTAATACGCGCATGATTCAGACTTATCCCAGAAGAAGCGGTTATCGTTGACAGGTTCAACGGTATTATCGGTCATGTTAGCACGATTCACAAATAAATCAACGTGATACAGCCAGATGGGTGGTGAGTCGTTCGGCAATAGTAGGATTCTACATTGTGGGGTCAAAATTCATCACCATCAGGCCCTTTGTGCATTCTGCATAAGCGCTATCACTTGACCGGCAAAGCAGAACCGCGTATATTTAAATAGTGTGTTCGTACTAAAATACACAAGCTGTAGCATGCGAATTCAGGAATTCAGAGCAATGATCGTCAGTTTAGTCGTACTTAGCCTCATCGTAGTCATCCTCTCCGGCCTCGTACTCCTTATTAGGAACGAGAGCAAGGTTGGGACGGTGTCGCTCGGTACGGTGATGGTGAAATAGCCAGAGCCTGAAAAGCAAAAACAGGAAACAAGAAACCGCCTCAACCAGAGGCGGTTTTTTTATGCACACCATTGAGGAAAATTGGGTAAAAGAGGCAGGAGGAAATCATGAACGCGCAGGCAGGTCAGGATAATCAACCCACACCAGATGCAGGGAAAGAGCCAGAAGCCGAGCATAGCCCCTGGACGGAGCCGTTCCATCTGTCCCTGGATACAGGCACCTTTGATCGCGTCTCTGGCGCGGATCAGAAGGCCGATCAACAGCGTGCTGAGCATTCCGAGGCTACACCCAAGTCGGAAGACCGGCCATCAGATGATGCCACCCACGACGCCCTCTCAACCATTTTTCATGGACATTGAGCGGGCGTTCGTCTTTATATCGCTCGAATATGCAAGTCATTAGATCCTATAGACCACAGGAGAATTAAATCGCATGGCTTTTAATCATGGCCCCTACATCTGGTTCGACGGTAAGCAAGTCCCCTGGGACGCGGCCACCATTCACGTAAGCGCCCACGTTCTCCACTACGGTTCCAGCGTATTCGAGGGCATCCGCTGTTACCAGCTCGAACACGGATCGGGCATTTTCCGCCTCGAACCGCACGTTAAGCGCCTCGTTAATAGTTGCAAAATCGCTCGAATCGACCTGCCCTATTCCGGCGAGGAACTCTCGCAGGCCATCTGCGACGTCGTCGCGGACAACGGCCAGCCCTCGTGCTACATCCGCCCGCTCATCTTCCGCAATGCGGAGGTGCTGGGCGTGGATGGGCGCAAATGCCCGACTTCGGTAGCCATCTTTAGCTGGGATTGGGGCCGTTATCTCGGCGCGGAAGCCATCGAAGAGGGCGTAGACGTAGGGGTCAGCTCGTGGCGGCGTTACGCGCCCGGCACGGCAGCCTCGCTTGCCAAGATCGGCGGGCAGTACGTCAACAGCCAGTTCGCCAAGATGGAAGCGATTGACCAGGGCTTCAACGAAGCGATCATGCTCGACGTGAACGGCAACCTCAGCGAAGGGTCGGGCGAAAACATCTTTGTCATTGTTGACGGCCAGATTTACACGCCGCCAACCGGATCGTCCATTCTAGCCGGGATCACCCGCGATTCCGCGCTAACCCTCCTGGGCGAACTGGGCTACACAGTCCGTGAACAGACCATTTCGCGGGACATGCTGTACATCGCTGACGAGATTTTCTTCACCGGCACGGCTGCCGAGATCACGCCGATCCGCTCGATTGACCGCGTGGTCATCGGCAAGGGTTCGCGCGGGCCGATCACGAAGGCCGTACAGGATCGTTTCTTTGGCATCACCAGCGGGAAAGCGCCGGATAAGTACGGTTGGCTTACGCCGGTAGCTGTCCGCGAGACGACACGGTAGGAAGCTCCCCCTCATCCCCCGACCCCTTCCCTTTGCGGGGGAAGGGCTGGGGTGAGGGAAACTCAATTTATGACAGGACTCTCAACAGGAGGGATTAGGAAATGAAATTAACAGGCGCTGAAATTATCTGGGAATGTTTGCTAAGGGAAGGCGTGGAGGTGGTCTTTGGCTATCCGGGCGGGGCTATCCTGCCGACCTACGACGCCCTGAGCAAATACGAGGGCAAACTCCATCACGTGCTGGTTCGCCATGAGCAGGGCGGCACGCACATGGCCGACGGCTACGCCCGCGCTACGGGAAAAGTCGGCGTGGCGATGGCGACCTCCGGGCCGGGCGCGACGAACATGGTCACTGGCATTGCCACCGCCATGATGGACTCCTCGCCCATCGTGTGCATCACGGGCCAGGTTGCCACCAAATACATCGGCTCCGATGCCTTCCAGGAATGCGACGTGACCGGCATCACGCTGCCCATCACCAAGCACAATTTTCTCGTGACGGACATCACCAAGCTGGCTTACACGATGCGCAAGGCGTTCCACATTGCCCGTACAGGCCGTCCAGGGCCGGTGCTGGTGGACGTTGCCAAGGACGTGCAGACTGCCTCGATTGAATTTGAGTATCCCGAGGGGGTGATCAAGCTTCCGGGCTATCAGCCCCGCACCTATGCCTCCGAGGAACAGGTGTCCCGCGCCATTGACCTGATCCGCGCAGCCAAACGCCCGCTCATCCTGGCCGGGCACGGCGTCAATATGTCCGGTGCAGAGCGGGAACTGCTCGAATTTGCCGAACGCGCGCAGGTTCCGGTGGCCCTGACCCTGCTGGGTAAAGGCGCTATGCCGGAAAGCCACCCGCTGTGCCTGGGCATGATGGGGATGCACGGCGCGGCAGCGGTCAACCAGGCCATCCAGGGCGCTGACCTTCTGCTTGCCTTCGGGATGCGCTTCGATGACCGCGTGACCGGCAACCTCAAAACGTACTCGCCCAACTCGCGGAAGATTCACGTGGACATTGACGCCTCCGAACTCAATAAGAACGTCCCCGTGGACGTGGGCATCGCCGGCGATCTCAAGACGGTGCTGGATCAGTTCTTGCCGGAACTGCCCAGGCTCGAACATCGCGAATGGGTTCATGAAATCCGTAACTGGCAGGAAGACGGCGACCAGCGCGACATCGTTCACCAGGTCGCCGATGGCGACAAGCTCTACGCCGCGCACGCTATCCGCGACCTGTGGAAAGCCACCAACGGCGATGCGCTGATCGTCACCGACGTGGGCCAGCACCAGATGTGGGAAGCGCAGTATTACCTGCACGACCGTCCCCGCACACTGATCACCTCCGGCGGCCTGGGCACGATGGGCTTCGGCCTGCCTGCCGCCATCGGCGCCAAGATGGGCTGCCCAAACGAAACCGTGTGGGCCGTGGTCGGCGATGGTGGCTTCCAGATGACCGCCTGTGAACTGGCGACGGCTGCCCAGGAAAACGTGAACGTCAACATCGCCGTGATCAACAACGGCTACCTGGGTATGGTGCGCCAGTGGCAGGAATTCTTCTACGAAGAGCGCTACAACGCGACTCCCATGCGCAGCCCCGATTTTGTGAAACTGGCCGAGGCGCATGGCATCCCCGCCTTCCGCGTCACATCGCGCCACCAGATTCAGGATGCGGTGACCCAGGCCGAAAGGATCAATGGCCCAACGCTGGTTGAGTTCCGGGTCGAGAAAGCCGACGTGGTCTACCCGATGGTTCCGGCGGGCGCGGACCTGGACAACATGATCCGCCGCCCAATGGCGACGCCCGACTTCTCAGACAACGGATAAAGGCTGACCAGGAGATATGACGGAGATACCATGAAACAAACACTTGTGGCCCTCGTGGAAAATGAACCGGGTGTCCTGAACCGCGTAGCCAGCCTCTTCCGCCGCCGCAACTTCAATATTGACAGTCTCACGGTGGGACGTACCGAGAATCCTGACGTGTCGCGAATGACGATTGTCGTGGACAGCACCGTGACCAGCGTTTACCAGGTCGAGAAGAACCTTGTCAAGCTCGTCAACGTCTTGTTGGTAGACGAAGTGACCGAAAAGCCGTTTTTCAGCCGTGACCTGGCGCTGATTAAAGTGCGGGCCTCGGATGCGGCTCGCGCCCTGGCTGACAAATACGGCGCGAAGCTGATTGACCATTCCAACGGTCTGATGCTCTTTGAGTACAGCGACGAAGAACAGCGCGTCGAACAACTCGTCCAGGAACTGAACCCGCTCGGCATTGTCGAGATGGTGCGAACCGGCGTGGTCGCGATGGGCAAAGGCGAACTGATCCTCCATCCAGACCCGGAAGATAAGGTCGTGGCATAAGATGATCCCTCATCCCCTACCCCCTTCTCCCATTGGAATGAGCGAAGGGGAACCGGACAAGATCGCGCTGTCCTTCTCCCCTCGCCCGTACACGGGAGAGGCGTTGGGGGTGAGGGAATCTTTTCAGAATCCAATTCGTTTTCAAGACTAACACAGCTAAAAAGCTAAGGAGCAATTTGCATGGCTACTCTGTATTATGACCGTGACGCCGATCTCTCGCTGCTTAAGGACAAAACCGTCGCCATTATTGGCTATGGCAGCCAGGGACACGCCCACGCG
>DATGFK010000879.1:0-6068 GCA_035309185.1 Aggregatilineales bacterium | reverse complement strand
GTGATAACAGTAGCCCGAACCGCACGATGTGTTTCATATAACGTCTCCTCACTGGTATTGGGTAAAGCGTGTTTCCACAATGTATTTATACGTTCATGCGGTGCCAGGAGTTTCGCTTAACATGTCCGCAGCGCAAGCTGCTTCAGGGCATGATCAGCGGCATTTTCACATCCACAGTGGCGACCAGGTCGTAGTTCATCGCGCCGGTGATGCGCGCAGGAACGATGCGTCCCGCCGGGGCCTCGCCTTCGAGGATCACATAACCGTCAATCTCAGGCGCATCACGGTAGCTGCGGGCAATCGTCAGCCCATCGCCCTGACCTTCGATGAGCACATCCAGGGTCTTACCCACCAGGGCATGATTGCGGGCCAGGCTGATCGTCTGCTGCACTTCCATAAGTGCGTCGCGCCGGGCTTGCTTGACCTCTTCCGGGACGTGGCTGGCCTGTTCGGCAGATGGCGTATTTTCCTCGTAGCTGTAGGTGAAGACCCCAACGCGGTCAAATTGCAAGTCGCGTACGAAGGTCAGCAATTCCTCGAACTCCTGGTCGGTTTCGCCAGGATAGCCTACGATGAACGTAGTGCGAATCGCCAGGTCGGGCATAGCCGTGCGCATCTTCTGGATCGTGTTGTAACACCATTCGATATTGGCAGGGCGGCGCATCCGCAGGAGCGTGCTGCGGCTGCCGTGCTGCAATGGCATGTCCAGGTAGTGCAGAATCTGCGGGCGGCTCGCCATCGTCTCGATCAAGTGATCCGTCACATAGCCTGGATAGGCGTACATAACGCGAATCCAGGGGACACCTGGCACCTCGTCGGTCAGCCGTTCGAGGAGATGAGCCAGGCCATCCTTCATGCCCAGGTCGTGTCCATAATCAGTGGTATCCTGCGCGATCAGGATCATCTCCTGGATGCCCCGCGCTTCCAGGGTGCGGGCTTCGGCCAGGATTGACTCGACGGGACGGCTGACCGCAGTACCCTTGATGAGTGGAATCGCGCAAAAGGCGCAGGGACGGCGGCAGCCATCGGCAATTTTGACATATGCGCTCGCGCCCTGGATCGAAATGCGCTGGGCGCCCTTTTCATCCTGTCCAACCGTAAGGGCTTCAGTCGGCAAATGATACAGTGGTTCCGGGTGTTTGCGTGCGCGCAGGCGTCCAATAAGGTCTACAATGTCCATCCAGCGCCGCGTGCCGATCACGCCATCCAGACCCGGTACTTTGGCAACCAGCTCTGCTCCATAACGCTGGGCCATACAGCCCGCCGCAATGAGCAATTGATCGCGTTTTTTGCCAGCCGCCAGGTCGCGCAGCGCGTTCAGGCTTTCCTCTTTGGCCGCATTGATAAATCCACAGGTGTTTACGATCAGCACTTCGGCCTGGGCCGAATCGCCGACGCCAGACATTCCAGCGCCGTTTAGCAATTGAGCCATGCTCTCCGAATCTACAGTGTTCTTGGAGCAGCCCAGGCTCAACAGAAAATACTTGTTGTGACGTTTCGCCATTGGTTACAGTTCCTATCTTCCTGCCTTTTTGTGGGCAGGGCGAAGTATAATCTACAGTATGGGCGCTGCATAGGGCTTTTCCGATCAGGAACGATTACCGAATGGACTCGCAAGCTGCAATTGATATGGTTGTGGGAACGGCCAATCTCACCGATCAGCTCGATACAGAGGCTGCTACATGGTTATTGGACTGGGCTGCTGAAGAAATTCCGTCGCTCCTCTATGGGGTTGACGACGAAGCCGTTGCGCACGGCAAAGTTAGCGCACTGATGGCCGTGATGCGCAAGTTGAACCAAATCGCTGCCAATCGCAGCGTGAAAACGCCCGATGCCTTGCAGGAGGAGCTGCGAATATTCCTGTTCATGTACGCCAATTTATTCACCCTCCACCATTCGCCCCGCCCTGGCAACCTGCACCATGCTGTCAAGACCATCCTGCGGCAGACGTCGAGCGAGATGCTGGCCTATTTGCTCGATTATGCCGCACGACATTGCAACGATCACGACGACCATCGCGATCACTAGGCCAACCATTCGGAATCGTCCGGATGAGCCGCGTAGAGCTTTCTTTGCGCAAGGCCCTCGCGTGCTATAGAATTTCCGCAAACAGCTTGCATTCATTAAGAAAGGAACATTCATGGAAATCACTGTTTCGGAAATGCACCGCGTAACGTTGATTGAACTCTCCGGGCGGGTGGACAGCACCAATGCGGATGATCTCGGCGACGCACTCAACGCCCAGATTGACGCCGGGCGCAACCATCTGGTCATGGATTTGAGCCGACTTGAATACATCAGCAGCGCCGGGCTGCGTGAGCTGGTTTCCGCACTCAAGAAAGTAAAGGCCAATAACGGCGATCTGCGCCTGGCTACGCCATCCGAGCGTGTGCGGGAAGTCCTGACTCTTGCGGGCCTCGACGCCATTTTCCAGGTGTTTCCAACTCAGGTGGAAGCGGTTGGCAGCTTCTGAATGGCCGCCTAGAAACCTGATTGGATATACAAGCCTATGGCCGTCGAACGGCGTTTAACTATTCCTGGGTTACTAAATAAAATTCCTGAAGCGGGCGATTTTGTGGTGCAGGCTGCCGAAGCAGCAGGCCTTGACGAACGCGCGGTCTACTATTGCCAGATGGCGGTAGACGAGTGGTGTACCAACGTAATCGAACATGGCTACGGGGAAGAAAATCCGCGCAACCACATCAATATTTATTGTCAGAGTGGTGATCATGCAATATCGATCACGATTATGGACGACAGCCCGCCGTTTGACCCCACAAACCTGCCCGGCGAACAGCCGAACAAACTGGTCGAAAACCTGGAGCCGGGCGGTTTGGGCTGGTTCTTTATCCGGAAAATGATGGACGAAGTACATTACGAATATTATGATGGACATAATACCTTGACCATGATCAAGCGCAGCAGCGTGGACTACGCACAGCCAGCCCCGGCGGATGCGCCCGTGATTTCGCGAGCCATGCCCAATGGGGTGTGGGTCATTGCACCGGCAGGACGCTTAGATGCCACCGGGTCGCGAGGCTTCGAGTCCAGCCTTGAGAGCCAGTTAGCCGCCGCACATGCCAACCTGGTCGTGGACATGAGCGGTGTCACCTATATTTCCAGCGGCGGACTCAAGGCACTGGTCACCGCCTGGCGCAAAGCCCAGAAATTAGGCGGGAATCTGGCGTTGGCCTCACTGGCCCCCCGCGTACGCAAAGTATTTGAGATTTCCGGCTTTGATATGCTTTTCGTCATCGCTGAATCTGTTGAGGCTGCCGCCGCCAAGCTGCACGTCGCCCCTGGCAAATCTTGAAGTTGCTGTGAACGATACGCCTGCCACATGGATTACCGTCGCCCTGGTGATGAGTCTCCTCGGCGCTGGCCTGCTGGCCGGGCTGTTTATCGGTTTGCGATGGGACAGGATCAAGCGATCTGCTTCCACGTTACCCTCCGGCGACAATGAACTGGACAGGCTGGCTGGAATCGGGCGGGCAATTCTGGGCGCACAGCTTAAACTGGACGCGCTGTGTGAGGTTGTCTATGAACAGGCTTCCAGCATCGTGGAAGCGCGAGATTTCCAACTGGGGCTGTTTGAGGGCGACGACTACGCCATCAAGATCTGGCTGCGGGCGGGGGAAAGGCTGCCTGCGCAGCGCTTTCCTGGCGCGGCCAAAGCGGGGCTGATCGGTTGGGTTCACCAGTCGGCACAGGTGCTGCGAGTCAACGACTTCCAACGAGAATGGAACAGTCTACCCGCTAAACCTGTTTACGATTCGGCCAGCCCGCCGCGCTCCGCTGTATTTGCGCCGCTTCTGGCTGCGGGGCAGGTCATCGGTGTGATGGCAATCTACAGCGACCACGCCGACGCCTTTTCGGACCAGGCGTTGCATCTCCTGACCGTGTTATCCAGCCAGGCTGCGGGAGCCATCCGCAACGCGCAGCTTTTTGAGCAGACCGAACGCCGGGCGCATCAGCTACACGTCATCGGCGAAGTGTCTCGCCAGATTGTTGCCATGCAGCCACTTCCCGACCTGTTTCGTCAAATCGTGACGCTCATTCAGGATACGTTTCATTATTATGCCGTCAGCATCCTAACACCCGATGAAGACAGCGGGCTGATCCGCTTGCGCGCGAGTAATTATCAGGAGATTGAACGCCGGAAATATGCCCTCAAGCCGGGCGATGGGTTGATCGGGGCCGCCTTTGAGCGGGCAGAAACGCTCTACGTTCCAGATGTGACCAACGATCCCCGTTACATCTACCGTGACTCGCTTGAGCAGACCAAATCTGAAATCTGTGTGCCGTTGGCTGTCGAGAAGCGCGTCCTGGGTATCCTGGACGTTCAGAGCGATAGCCTAAATGCCTTCAGCGCCGACGATATTGCCACGCTGGAAGCGCTGGCGGCGCAGATCGCGATGGCGCTCCAGGAGGCGCAGACTTACGACACTGAACGCCGCCAGGCTGAACGGATCAACGCGATGGCCGAGGCCTCACGGGCCGTGGTCTCGATCCTGGACATCAACGATCTGCTGGATCAGGTGGTTGAACTGGTAGCCGACCATTTCGGCTATGACCGCGTTCACCTGTTCTTGCGCTCAGGCGACGAGATCGTCTTTCGCAGCGGAAGCGGAGTCCACAGCGGCAAATGGACCATTCAACGGCTCAGTTTTGGCCTGGAAGATAAAGGCTTCATTCCGTGGGTCGCTCGCAACGGACAGTCCCTGGTAAGCGGCAATGCCCAGAGCGATGAGCGCTTTGTCCCTGTGCCGGAGATAGAGGACAGCCGCAGCGAGATGACGATCCCGATCCGGATGGGTCAGCGCGTCCTGGGCGTATTCGATATTCAGAGTACACAGGCCAATGCCTTCAATGCCGAAGATGTGCGCCTTGTACAGGCGCTTGCGGATACGGTTGCCATCGGCCTGCGCAACGCGGGCTTGTTTGCCACGGAAACTCGCCGCCGGATGCTTGCCGAGTCCCTGCGCGAAGTCAGCACCGTGCTGGCCTCCTCCCTTGACCTGCCCAGTGTACTGGATGGAATCCTCGTCGGCCTGGAGAGAGTCGTCCACTACGACGCAGCGATCATCCTCCTGCGGGAAGAAGAGCAGGCTATTTATACCGTCAACGCCTTTCGTGGCAGCCAGGAAGCCCCGGATATGCTGGGCGAAACCGTGCCTGCCGACGATCAGCTTACCGAACACGTCCAGGAGCTTATTCACCGCATCCAGCCAGCCGAAGTCGCTCAACTGGATGATCGGCAGCATGATCACCTCTACGTCGCATTACAAGTCGGCGGCAAGGACATTGGCGTACTGGGCAGCGAGCGGAGCGGGCCGGATCACTTTACGCCGGAAGACGTAGAGATCATCACCACATTTGCCAACCAGGCTGCTGTAGCTATCGCCAATGCGCAGCTTTACATGGCACAGAAGGAGGAAGCCTGGATTTCCACGGCCCTCTTGCAGGTGGCCGAAGCGACGGGCCGTGCGACTAACCTGGACGATGTTTTACGTACCGTCGCCCGAATCACCCCGCTCCTGGTTGGCGTACAGTGGTGTGCGGTTTTCCTGGCAAATTCAGATAGTTTCCGCGTGGTCGAGGTCGAGGGCGCCGATCCGGAACTGGCCGAACAGTTACGCGGCTATACGATCAAGGACGCAGATTGGGAGCCACTGGCCCACCTTCGTCATGCTGCCAAACCAGTCGTCATCGGGTCCGACACGCCGAGGCCCGCCAATATGAACATCCAGGGGCCGCGCATCCAGCAGGGCGTGTTGCTACCGCTCATTGCGAAGGGCGAGGTTATGGGCGCCATGCTCATCGGGCAACAGGGCAACGTCGAACTCATGACGGCACGCAAAATCGAGCTGGTCAGCGGGATAGCGAACCAGGCTGCTCTGGCGATTGAGAGTTCACAGCTTTTCACTGCCCAGCAGGAAGAAGCCTGGGTCACGACCGCGCTCCTGTCCGTTGCCGAATCCCTGAACAGTGTTTTGGGTCTGGATCAAACAATGGAGACCATCGTGCGCCTGGTTCCCATGCTGGTCGGCACCGAACGCTGCGGCATC
>DATGFK010000878.1:0-3103 GCA_035309185.1 Aggregatilineales bacterium | reverse complement strand
AAGGCGCTCCGTCCTGCGACAGCGCAGGTGCAGGCCGAAGCGACCTGCCCGCTGGCCGAACCCGGATCGCCGCAGCACAAGAGTCGGCTATTTATCCCAACTCTTGCCCCGCACCAGGCACTCACTTACGCATTTACCTGTACAGTTTATCGGCGCGGCCTGCATGAATTCCCGCCAGTGCGCTTGAGCTGCCGCGTGCCGTTCGGCCTGTTCACGCGAAGCCACGAGTTTGCAGCACCGGAACGGGTTCTGGTCTACCCGGAAGTGCGCAAGCTGCACACACTGGAACTCCTCGACAAACGTCTCGCGCCGCAAATGCCCCGCCAGCAGGCGGGGGTTGGCTATGAGGCGCTGGGCGTGCGGCCTTACCGCACGGGGGATTCGCCCCGGCACATTCACTGGCGATCCGTGGCGCGGCACGGCCAGTTGATCAGCAAGGAGTTTGCCGACGAGACTCAGCCGGGTCTGACGCTCGTCCTTGACCTGTATCGCCACGACTATTCAGCGGCTGCGGACAAGCATACGCCATTTGAGTGGGCCGTGAAATGCGCGGCAAGCATCGGAGACTATGCGCAGCAGCGAGGCTATCCCTCGCATGTGCTGGCCGATTCGGATGTCCTGGCGCTGCCTCCAATGCCCATCAGCGAGTCGGGCCTCCTGCAATACCTGGCGCGCGTTGAGGCAACGGGCAAAGAGCGCCTTTCCAGCGTGATCGCAAACCAGCCCATGCAAGCCTATATGGCCGTGCTGCTGCCCTGGCCCGATCTGACCATCCTGGACGCTTTGATCGAAATCCATGGACGGCGCACAGAATTATTGTGCGCCGTGCTGGACCCGGCCTCCTTTCCGCAGGCTGGCCCCTCGGCTGCGCCGCTGTACGATGCCCTCCGCAGCGCAGGGATTGACGCGCGGCTGGTTCAATTCGGCGAGGACTGGACTCATCAAATCTCCGGCGAGTTGATTCGGGCGGAGGCGCGGTCATGACTGCTCACAGTGTAACGTTGGTCACGCCCGAAAAAGCGCGCGCCGGCCGCGCCCGCGCTTTGCTGTTCCCGATCTTTGCCGTGGCGACTCTCACGCTCTGCTCGGCTATCCAACTGTGGCTGGTCGGGGCGCTCGTCGTATTTATCGTGTATGCGCTCGTCCAGATGCGCCGGGCGACGGCTTTGCGCCAGCCGGAAGATTCGGTGCCGCTGCGGGTCATCGCCTTCGCGGGGCAGGCGCTGTGTATCGTGGCGCTGGCTGCTACGGTAGGCCAGGTGTGGGGCATCGCGATCATCTCGCTGGGGCTGTTGAGCGCCGGACACGCGATCGCCTACCGGGTGCGTCTGAAGCCGCCCCGGCTGCTCCGCGTCCTGACGGCGATTGCCCTGCACCTTGCTCTCGCCTATATGTTGTTCGGCCTGTTCAGCGGGCAGCCCTATCCGCAGGCGCAGATCGCCATGCTGGCGATGGCTGTGACCAGCTTTGAACTGTTCAGCCGCTTGAACCTGTACTCCGGCCTGGGCATCGCCTTTCTAAACCTGTACGTGGCAGCTACGCTCAGCCGGGACATCACCTTTGCCGTCTTCCTGGTCCTCTTTGTCGCCCTGCTGCTGGCCTTCCTGTGGCGGGCCGACACGGAGGATGGACTGCGCGCAAACGCGACGATCCTGCGATCTGCGCCGCCAGACCGGGGGCTTCAGCCCCCGGCTCACCGAGTGAAATCTATCTTGCGCACGTGGGCGCTGCGCTTCGGCACGAGCCTGGGCGTCTTCGCGGTGCTGGCCTTCCTCATCACGCCGCATTTTGCGGGACATCCCATTGTGCCGCCTGTTTCCATCCAGTTGCCGATCAGCAGCGGGCCGTCGGGCGGGATCGTCAATCCGGCCATCCCGCTGGTGCAGATCCAGGGCATGTCGCGCGATTCGAGCGACTTTTACGCCGGGTTCAGCGATCCACTCGACCTGACCTATCGTGGCGGCCTGAGCGATCACATCGTGATGTACGTACGCAGTCCAGCCTGGAGCTACTGGCGCAGCCACGCTTATGACCAATACGACGGGCACGAGTGGCACCAGTCGGATAGTCACCTTGACCTGATCACGCGCACAGGACCGCAGTTTCAACTGGAAAATGTCAACTGGATCAATCGCGACTACTTTGTGCAGACCTATATGGTCATGCGCAGCCTGCCCAATGTCATCTTTACCGCTGGCAGGCCGATCCTGCTGTACCTTGCCGCCAACGAGATTGGCGTGGATCGCCTGGGCGGCATTCGGATCGGCGAACCGCTCAAAGAGAACACGGTCTACTCGGTGCTCTCGCTTCGGCAGGATTTCCCCGCCGACGTGCTTCGCCATGCCGCCGACGCAACCACGATCTACCCGTCCGAGATCGCCACGCCTTATCTGCAACTGCCTGATACCATCACCGACCGGACACGCGCCCTGGCCCACTTCTTGACCGACGCGCTGCCCACGGCTTACGATAAGGTGATCGCCATCCGCGATTATCTAAAAGCTACCTATCCCTACGACTATTTTCCACCGCCCCAGCAGCCCGGAACCGAGACCGCCGATCAATTCCTGTTCGTGGATAAACGCGGCGTGTGCGAGCAGTTTGTCACTTCCATGATCGTGCTGCTGCGAGAGGCGGGTATCCCGTCGCGGCTGGCGGCAGGCTTTGGTGCCGGGACGTACAATTCACTGACCGGTTACTACGAGGTTCACGCCAACGACGCGCACGCCTGGGTCGAGGTCTATTTCCCGCGCTACGGTTGGGTTCCCTTCGACCCGACTCCGGGCTGGAACGGAAATCCGCAGACCGGGGCTATGCAGCGCTGGGTATTTTCCAGCCTGTTTGACGGCGTAACGCTTCCGTCGCTGCCCCTCCAGCAGATTGCACAGGCGGGCGGGGCCGTGATGGGCGTTGTAGCCGGGCCGCTGCTGATCGTCGTGCTGACCCTCCTGGCGATGTTCGTCGGGCGGCGCTTATGGCTGCGCCTTGGCCGCGATCCAGTGCTGAGTCTCATGCATTTCGCCCGGCTCGACCCCGCCCGCCGACAGGTGTTTGCCGCTTATCGCCGCGCGCAGGGCCGGGTCGGGTCGCGCCGTGCGAAATG
>DATGFK010000877.1:0-12507 GCA_035309185.1 Aggregatilineales bacterium | reverse complement strand
GGAGATGGCCCGGCGATCTGTTTCCGGCGCGGGTTGCCGCTCGAAGACATGGAGTTCTACCAATTCCACCCAACCGGCCTGTACCCGACTGGCTTCTTAATCACCGAAGGCGTGCGCGGCGAAGGCGGAGTCTTGATCAATGGGCGGGGTGAACGCTTCATGGAAAAGTACGCCCCGAAGATTAAAGACCTGGCGAGTCGAGATGTGGTTTCGCGTGCCATCGCACTGGAGCTACGTGCTGGCAACGGGATCAAGGGCCAGCGTTACGTACATCTTGATCTGAGACCGGAAACGGTCAATCGTTACCTGGCCGAAGCCGGTGAATCACGCCGCATTGACGCTCATTTTATCGAGACAAAACTGGCCGAAACCGTGGATCAATCGCGTACCTACGCGGGCATTGACGTGATTCACGAGCCGATGCCGTGCCAGCCAACGGCGCACTACGCAATGGGTGGCATTCCGACAAACAACGATGGCTGCGTGATTTCCGACCCGCAGAATACGGTTGTGCCTGGACTATACGCGGCGGGCGAATGCGCCTGTGTCAGCGTTCACGGCGCGAACCGGCTGGGCACGAATTCTCTGGTTGACCTTGTGGTCTTTGGGCGGCGGGCAGGTAAACATGCCGCCGACTTTTGCAAGCAAGCGGATTTCGTCCCGCTGCCTGCCGATGCGGGCAAGGAGATCGAATCGCGCATCACGGGGCTGCGTGAAGCCAATGGCAAAACGCGCCCGTCGGTGCTTCGCACCAGGATGCAGCAGACCATGATGGATGACGTTGGCGTCTTCCGTAATGAGACCGATCTGAAGAAGGCTGTCGACAAAATCCGGGAGTTGAAGGAAACCTTTAACAAAGACCTGTGCCTGCAAGACCGTGGTATGCGCTTTAACACTGACCTGCTGGAAGCGTGGGAGCTAGGCTGCCAGCTCGACATTGCTGAAGTGACGGCAAACGCCGCCATGGATCGCAAAGAAAGCCGGGGCGGCCACGCCCGCGAAGACTTCCCCAACCGCGATGACGTGAACTGTCTCAAGCACACCCTGGCTTTCCAGGACGGCGACGCTATCCGCCTGGATCACAAACCGGTTGTGATCACCAAATACCAACCCAAAGAACGGGTCTATTGATCGATCTGCACGGAACCAGTGGAATCAAAAGGACACGGCACTGCCGTGTCCTTTTGATTCAAGCTTTTAACGTGACCGTCGCTGACTGTCGCGGTACTCTCCAGGAATCATTTCGCCGTCGTCACCTACGCTCATGTGCTGGTCAGTCAGGCGCTGCCGTAGGGCAGCCAGTTCTTCGTCGCTCATGGACTCAACAAGCCGTTCCACGAGGGCAAGGTCGCTGTGTTTAGCTTTGCCCTGGCTGTGGGTATCACGATCGCTATAGCCAGGTTCAGCATCCGCCCTATGAACGCCCATAATGAAGGCGCTGACGCCAAAGGTTGCCAGGACCAAGGTGATGCCCCATACTGCATCCCAAAAACCCATCGGGCCGCGTAATAACGAAAAGAAGGCCAGCACCAGGAAGACACCCCAAACGATGCCCAGTGCAGGAACTTTATCTTGTGAACGCATAGATCCTCATTTCTTCTGTGTCCTTGATAAGTTGTGCGACAACCCGTAAGCAAGTGATTTTCAAATACTACGAGTTCTCAGGGCAATGGGTTCCAGGAAAATCTCTTTCCCGCTCACATTAGTTTGAAGGTGAGCGAGACAGCTTGGCCGAGTTGAGCATTGATCAGGCGGGCGGCACTGCCCTGGTTGACCGCAATTTCCAACTGGCGATCACTATTGATGAGTGCTATGAGTTCACCAGCGGGAAGATCGCTATAGGTGGTGCATATGCCAGTGATTCGCCGGGTACCGACTGTAATTTCGGCACTGGCGGATTCGAGGCGAATTTCATGATTGTTCAGTAAAAGCGTCGCGCCTGACCGCTCGAACGGCCCCAGATTGGTGATGACGTTGCCAAAATGATCTATGTGCAGCACTTCACCGGCTAACTGTCCAGGTTTGGACAGTGCTGCCCCGAAGGGATCAGCGTGAAAGAGTTCCGCTGTCGGTACACCCAGCTTAAGCAGCGGATCGCCTGAGGCCAGCGCCGCAGCCGCCGGAGCAAACAGGTCGCGTCCGTGAAAGGTCGCACTTGTGCCCTCCGGCGTCCATAAGACGACCGCTTGCCACGAATCCACCTCTTCCAAGACTCCACCAAACACGCCATTGTCCGGGCCAACAAATGTTCCCCGATCCGTTTCGATTGCCAACGCCCTCCGCGATGTGCCAACCCCAGGGTCAACCACGACAAGAAAAATTGTGTGTGGCGGAAAGTAACGATAAGCAGAGCGCAGCAGGTATGCCGCCTGCCGAATGTTCTGCGCCGTGACCTCGTGCGTCATGTCGATCAGACGCGCCGAGGGGCAGCGAGTCGCAATGACGCCTTTCATAATGCCAACATAAACATCGCTAGTTCCGAAGTCTGTCAGGAGAGCAATGACAGGCTGGCTTTGAGGCATCTCGACTGACCTCCTCCTTCTCGTAGAACATCAAACGCACAGCACAACGCGGGTGATTATAGTTCGTTTTGGACGCCTTCCCAGTGCGTTAATGAGTAACCAAGTGTTATCCTTTTAAGATGGAATATCTCACTTGATTTGGTACAATTAAGGAATGAGCAACCAATCTGCTTTTCACCAAACAGATGGCCTGGTCATGGACAAGGCCCTACACGCTTCACTCAAAGGTGTTCTCTTCGTACTGGTCGGCCCCGGCGGCGTAGGCAAGAACGCGGTCATGGGTAAAGTCGAAGAGCGCGTGCCTATTGAACAACTCCCGACGGCGACCACGCGCGCCCCGCGTCCTGGCGAAGTTGAAGGAGTTCACCACTTCTTTGTTTCTGTCGAAGAATTTAAACGGATGATCGCGGCAAACGAGTTGATCGAATACCAGGAGGTATATCCTGGCAAGTATTATGGGACACCGCGTAAGGCATTGGAACGGGCGCTGGAACAGGGCAAGACGCTCATCGCAGACATTGATATGTACGGTGCGCGTGCGCTTAAGCATACCTTCCCGTTCAACGTCATTCTGATCTTTGTTGAGCCGCCGGGCATGGAAACGCTAGAAGAGCGGCTGCGCCAGCGGCAGGGCATTACCGAGCAGGAAATTCGTGCCCGCATCCAGCGCGCACCGATGGAAATGGACTTTGCACGTGAGTGTGACTACCGCGTGGTCAATGACGACCTGGAAAAGTGTGTTGCAGCAGTCATAAGCATCATCCAGGCTGACTCGCGCTAGGCACAATTTTCGGCGTTAACCTTAGCTTCGTGGTTGATCACCACTGTGGCGTGTTGATCGATGCACATCATAATTTATGGAGTGAAAGTGGAGTGAATCTAAACTCCACCGCGCAATAATCTCCCACATCAGGCTCTACAATGTCGTTGTTGAATTCGCACAGACCTGAGCGCATAGTAGAGTATGAGGTGGGACGATGGACAATCTCAGCAACCGAGTTATCAAGGGCTACGAATTACGCGAGTGCCTTGGTGAGGGTGGTTTCGGCTCCGTTTACCGTGCGTACCAATCCGCAATAGGTCGCGAAGTCGCGATCAAAGTTATCCTGCCTCAGCACGCCAATCATCCCGATTTTGTCCGCCGTTTTGAGTTAGAAGCGCAGCTTATCGCTCGTCTTGAACATCCGCACATCGTTCCCCTGTACGATTATTGGCGCGACCCGGACGGTGCCTTTCTCGTCATGCGCTGGTTACAAGGCAGCTTGCGTGCTGCGATCCAGCGTGGCCCGTGGTCGGTCGAAGCAGCCGCACGCCTGCTCGACCAAATCGCTTCCGCCCTGACCATTGCTCACCGCGAAGGCGTGATCCATCGGGACATAAAACCTGACAACATTCTCCTCGATGAGGATGAGAACGCTTACCTGGCTGACTTCGGTATTGCCAAAGACCTGAGCGTTGGCAGTATGACTGAAGAAGGAGCGCTGATCGGTTCGCCCGCTTATATCACGCCGGAGCAGATCAAAGGTGAAAGCATCACGCCCCGTGCTGACATTTACAGCCTGGGCCTGGTTATGTACGAAATCCTGGTCAGCGAAAAGCCTTTTGCCACCGCGACCACACCCTACCAATTCATCAACCATCATCTCAACACACCAATACCATCACTTAACGCGCAACGGCCAAATTTACCGGCGACGCTCAATGAAATCCTTCAGACGGCGACGGCCAAAGACCCCGCCCAGCGCTATGCCAATGTTGCTCGCTTCGCAGCGGCCTTCCGCGCCGCCATCCCTACGCTCCATCGAGCGTCACATCAGCCGCTGGTCGAACCTCTAACCGAGCGCGAATTGGACATCCTGCGCCTGATGGTCGAAGGGCTATCCAATCGTGAGATTGCCGAAAGGCTCGTAGTAGCTTTCGAGACAGTGCGTTGGTATCTTCGCCAGATTTACACCAAACTCGACGTGCATGGTCGCCGCCAGGCCATCCAACGTGCGCTTCAGTTGCAGTTAACCGATGGCGAAGCCAATGTTGTCGCTGACGCCTCCAGCGGCCTGCCATCAGCCGAACCTGTTGCCATTCGTTCGATTGGAAGCACATCCAGTCTCATCAATCCGTATAAGGGACTGCGTGCCTTTCAAGAGACCGATGCCGCCGACTTCTTTGGCCGCGCTGCATTGACCGAACAATTGTTGGGCCATCTGACCGAAAGCGGCGACGGCGCGCATTTTCTGGCGGTGGTCGGGCCGAGCGGCAGTGGCAAATCCAGCGTCGTCAAAGCTGGCCTGCTTCCTGCGCTGCGACGGGGCGCGCTGCCAACTTCTGCGCGCTGGTTTATCACCGACATGCTGCCGGGAACTCATCCCCTTGAAGAACTCGAAGTGGCCTTGCTGCGCATTGCCGTAAATCCATTGCCGGGTTTGATTGAGCAATTGAAAGAGGATCGGCGCGGGCTGATCCGCGCTGCTAAGCGAGTCTTGCCGCCTGATCAAGATGTCGAATTGCTGCTTGTGATTGATCAGTTTGAGGAATTGTTCACGCTGGTGGCTGATGAAAGCCTGCGAACGCACTTCATTGATAATCTGCTTTCCGCTGCCAGCGATCCGCGCAGCCGTGTGCGAATCGTGCTGACTTTACGCGCTGACTTCTATGACCGCCCGCTATCCCATCCGCGCCTGGCCGAATTGATGCGCAGCCACACGGAAGTCGTGCTACCGCTCCGCCAGCAGGAACTGGAACGAGCCATTGCCGGGCCAGCCGAACGCGCTGGGCTGGTGCTCGAACCGGGTCTGGTCAACGTCCTGATTAGCGATATTGGCGAACAGCCGGGTATGTTGCCCTTGCTACAATATGCTTTGACCGAACTCTATGAGCGGCGCGAAGACTACACGCTCACATTGGATGCTTACCGCGCCAGCGGAGGCATTTCCGGCGCATTGGCTCGCCGCGCCGACGAACTCTACGAGGAGTTAGAGCCTGAAGCGCAGGCCGTAGCCCGTCAGTTGTTCTTACGGTTGGTTACGCTTGGCGAGGCCATTGAAGATACGCGGCGGCGTGTCGTCCGAACGGAGTTCGATTCGATTGCTGACAGTGACCGTAGCATCGAGGAAGTCATCAACGCATTCGGGCAGTATCGCCTCTTGACCTTTGACCGTGACCCGGTGACACGCGGCCCCACTATCGAGATCGCCCACGAAGCGCTGATCCGCGAGTGGACACGCCTACAAACCTGGCTGGATGAAAGTCGCGACGATCTGCGTGTACAACGCCGCTTGATGGCTGCTGCCGAGGAATGGGTCCACAGCAAGCACGATGCCAGTTTCCTGGCCTCCGGCGTGCGTCTGACCCAGTTTGAAGCGCTGGCTGACGGCAACGATCTGGCGCTCAACCAGCTTGAGCGGGAATATTTGCGAACCAGCATCACCCAACGCGAAGCGCAACAAGCCGAGGAGACTGCGCGCCAGGAGCGTGAACTGACGCTTGCTCACCAGGCAGTGGCGTCCCAGCGACGCGCTGCCAACCGCCTCCGCTATGCAGTAATTATTCTCATCGCGGCGGCGCTGGGCGCTTTTGTCCTGACCGGGTTTGCCGTCAGAAGCGAGCAGTCCGCCGTAAACGCCGAAGCCACTTCCGCTGGCAGACTAAATCTATTTTCTGATTCGGAAAACAGACGATTGGCCGCTGCCGCCGAGAGCCTGGCGCAAACGGGCAATTCTCAGGATGCAGAATTAGCTGCACTCTTGAGTCTACAAGCATTAAAGTTCGCGCCTTCGTTTGCGGCCTACAGCGCGCTCAACGATGCCAATGCCAGCCTTTATCAACAGCAAGTCTTTACCGAACAGGATATTGTCAGCAGCGTGGCATTCTCCGCGGATGGCAGGATGGCGCTCGTCGGTAGTCGAGATGGAACGGTACACGAGCGGAACGCCCAGACCGGTCAGACTGTGCGTGTGATTCCTGGATCGGGGCGCCTGCCAGTATTCTCCGGTGATGGCAAGTTCGTACTGACCGGCCTTGCCGATGGCACAGCCGCGTTGTGGGACGTAGACACCGGCCAGCAATTGCGCGTGTTCAAGACGATAGATGCCTGGAATAGCGGCGTATTCTCGCCTGATGACCGTTATTTGCTCACGGGTAGCCTCGGAACAGCCCAGCTATGGGACACCACCAGCGGGGAACTGGTTCGGGCTTTCAGCGTGGGCAGTGCCGTCACCAGTGTCGCGCTGTCATCGGATGGCCGTCTGGCCCTTACCGGGAGCCGTGATAAATTAGCGCGACTGTGGGACGTTGCCAGCGGTCAGCAGGTGCAGGTCTTCACTGGACACGACGACGCGGTGAGCGCTGTCGCATTTTCGCCCGATGGCAAGATGGTGGCAACCGCCAGCCGTGACTATACCGTCCGCCTGTGGGATGTCCCTACCGGCAAAGAATTGCATCGCCTGACAAACCATACCGCTGTGGCGACCAGCGTAGCGTTCTCGCCCGATGGTACGCTGGTGGCATCCGGCGGCTTCGACCATGCGCTATTTGTTTGGGACGCCGCCAGTAGTGCGCTCCTTCACACCATTCTTGGCGACACGGATTCGGTGACCAGTGTAGCTTTCTCGTCGGATAGCGAGTCCATCCTGAGCGGAAGCGCCGACAAGACAGCACGGTTGTGGAACCTCCAAACTCCCTCTGGGCTGCTGTTGCTCAAGGGCCACACAGACTCTGTTGAAGGCATGACGATTTCAGCAGATGATAAATACGTTGTGACCGGGAGCGCGGATGGAACGGCCATCTTATGGAACGCGAAAACCGGTCGGCCAATCCACACGTTTGTCGGACAAGCGCTGGCTCTTTCCCCTGGAAGTAGTCCAAATTTAGCTGGGGTAGCGATTTCCCCTGACAATCGCTACGTGTTTATGGGTGGCGCGGGCATTAAGCCTGGCTTATGGGATCTGGCAACCGGTCAGCCCATTCGCGCATTTGCCTGGGACCCACCCGCTGTGACTGGTGCTGCATTTTCGCCTGATGGCAAACACATCGTCAGCCTAGACGGTTTAGATAATAAGGCAACGTTGTATGATGCGGTAACGGGTCAATCCGAGAGGGTTTTCGAGGCTAATAGCAACGTTGTCCGATTATGGACCGTAGCGTTTTCTACTGACGGTAAATACGTCCTGTCCGGAGGCTCTAGTGGTTCCAACAGTGACGACACAATAGGCACACTCTGGGATGTTGCCACAGGACAGGTGCTACGTACCGTTGTCGGTACAGGGCGGGGGGTCTTCGATAAAGACGCCATAAACCCTTACTTTGGTTACGATGCCGAGTCTTCAGCGGATGGCAAATACATCTTCATGACAGTTGAAGAAAAAGCCAAATTATTTGACGCAACAACCGGCAAAGAATTGCGAGCTTTTGTCGGACATACAATGCCGCTATCTCGTCTCGCTTTGTCACCGGATGGGAAATACGCATTGACGCTTAGCATTAAGGACAATACGACGCGATTATGGGATGCTTCGACGGGTCAAACACTGCGAATATTCCCATTGTCATTTATACCAACGGTTCACAATAACGGCGTGATCAAATTTTCGCCGGTGGGCTTTTCCCACAATGGCAAGTATCTCGTCGCCGATTTGGACACGAATACGCCCGAAATTGTCAACCTTGACTTTCAAGGTGCCGTTGAATTTGCCTGCTCCCGCCTATCCCGTGACCTGACTGACGACGAACGCACGAAATACAGCATCGTCGGGACGCAGCCCAGTTGTCTGCAATTCGATCAGTCAGGTCAGCAGACGCCCATTGTCTTGCCGACCTGGACGCCTATTCCGACTGGTGCGCTGCCGGTATGGACGCCGCTGCCCACGGCAACAGCCCCGGTGACAACACCGCTGGCTCCGTAACACAGTCGTTCTTGTCTGCAAGTCTTGCCTAAGCCCATCCGTAGGCGAGGCGCGACTGTCACCTCCAATTCGCCTGATTCCCCTTCTCCCATTCCGATGGGAGAAGGGGCCAGGGGTTGAGGGACTCTTCCCTAATGTCGGAAGTGCCGTACTCCTGTAAATACCATCGCGATGTTGGCGGTATCGGCGGCGGCGATCGCCTGGTCATCGCGGATTGAGCCACCGGGAGCGACAATCGCCGTAACACCTGCTGTTGCGCCGACCTCGATGCTATCCGGGAAGGGGAAAAACGCATCGGAAGCCATCACGCTGCCTTTAGATTTTTCTCCGGCTTTCTCGACCGCTAATTTCGCTGCATCTACCCTGCTAGGCAGTCCGCCGCCAATGCCAACGGTAGCATCTTTGACAGCCAGGACTATCGCGTTGGATTTGACAAACTGGCAGGCTTTCCACGCGAAGTGCAAAGCCTCCAATTCGGCTTCAGTTGGCTGGCGCTTGCTGACGACCTTCCAATGAGTGTCCTCCGGATCGCCCGTATCAGGTGTTTGCAGCAGCACGCCGCCGCGTACGCCTCGCACTTCCACCGCTGGGCGCTCCTCCTGGGCGTCAATACACAGGAGACGGCAGTTCTTTCGCTTGGCGGCCAGGACTTCCTGTGCTTCAGGCTCAAAGCTGGGTGCGGCAATCGCTTCGACAAACAGATCGCCGAGCGCTTGCACAAAGGCTTGATCCACTTTGCGATTCACTGCGATCACACCGCCGTAAGCCGATACCGGGTCTGATGCCAGGGCTGCCGGGAATGCACTGGCAATGGTTGAGCCGCTGGCGATCCCGCAGGGCGTCAGGTGCTTGACAATGACCACTGTTGGCTCCTCGAACAATTCCGATGCGTTCCAGGCCGCATCAAGGTCGAGGATATTGTTGTAGGAGAGTGACCTTCCGCCCAGTATCTGTCCGCCGAGCACACGCCCCTGGCTGTTGCCTGTTGCATAGATAGCTGCCCGTTGGTGGGGATTCTCACCGTAGCGCAGGTCTTCCACCTTGAAGACATCCAGTGAAAATGTATCGGGCAACTCGTCGCTGAGGCTGCTCGCCGGGGACAGAGATGCAAGATAAGCATGAATTACGGTATCGTAGTCGCGGGTGTGCTGGAAGGCTTTCACGGCCAGATCGCGCCGTGTATCGGCATCTACGACGCCTTTGTCACGGAGTCTGGCTGTTACCGAACTGTAATCGCCCGGACTGGAGAGCACGATGACCCGCGAGAAATTCTTTGCCGCAGCGCGCAGCAGCGTGACGCCACCGATGTCAATCTGCTCAATGGCATCTTCCAGTGTTACGCCCTGCTTTGTAATGGTTTCCTGAAAAGGGTAAAGATTACACACGACCATGGCAATCGGCGCGTAATTGAACTCTCGCAGGGTATCCATATCTTCTGGCGTATCGCGGGCCAGGATTCCGGCATGGATGGCAGGATGGAGCGTCTTGACCCGCCCGCCGAGCATTTCCGGGTGATTGGTCACACGCTCAAGCGAGGTGACAAACAGGCCCGCTTCAGATAGCGCTTTGGCCGTGCCGCCACTGGCGACCAGATCCCACCCCATCGAGGCGAGGGCATGGCCCAGTTCGGCCAGCCCGGTTTTATCGTGAACGCTAAGAAGCGCTCTTGGCATGAGATAAATTTCCTTTCGTTGATACAGAAATAGCCTGGCGGATTTCCGCCGCCAGTGCGCGAGCGCGTTGCGGCGCATCTCCAATGTATCCGGCGGCGTCCAGCAGTGCGCGCACCTTTTCGCCAGGGATATACGCAGTGATTCGCTCGTCCACGCTCAGGTTATCAATCAGGGGGTTGGGCGCGCCTTCCTTGATAGCGACCCAGGCTTCCATGCTGTATTCCCGCAGGACGTGGTGCATGTCCTGGCGATTGGCTCCTGCCTTTGCCAGCTCCATCAGCAGCCGTTCAGTCGCGGCAAACACCCCATAGCGTGCCAGGGTTTGGGCCGTCGCCACCTCATCTATCGCCAATGAGCCAATCAGACGAGTCGCAACTGCGATGATCTCATCTGTCGCCAGGAACATCACCGGCAGCACTTCGCGTCGGTTGGCTGAATCGTCCAGGGTTCGCTCGAGGAGCGAATGGCTGGCATTGTCCCACGTGACAGCGGCCAGGTGCGGCACCAGCCGTCCCAGGCTATCGATCTTTTCGGCGTCAACCGGGTTGCGCTTGAACGGCATGGCCGACGATCCCACCTGCCTGGCCTCGAAGCGCTCCGACCATTCCCCAATGGGGGGCGACTGCAAGATGCGCAGATCAAACGCGAATTTGTAGAGGCTGCTTGCCACCGAGGCCAGCGCGGCTGCGACAAGCCAATCCTGCTTACGGGGGTAAGTTTGGCTGCTCACACCAAAGGCAGGCAGGTCGAGCGCTGTCATGACCCGCCCTTCTAGCTCGGCTGGTGAAGCGGACGTGCCTTCAAGAAGCTGCATGTATGAGGCAGACGTGCCAACGGCGCCCTTGATGCCTTTGCCGCGCAGATTGGCACGAACGTGGTTCAGCTCGTGCCAATCCATCAACAAATCCTGACCGTATAACGCCAGCCGGTAGCCGATTGTAGTTGGCTCAGCAGGTTGGATGTGCGTGAAAGCCATTGTGGGCTGGTCGGCCCATGTTTCGATCTGCCCGGCAATCGCTTCTAAAAGACCTTTCAGGGCCGAAAGTATCAGATCGAGCGCCTCACGTAGGCGTAGCGCGTCAGCGTTATCCTCAATATCCATGCTGGTTGCGCCCAAGTGAATAATCCCGCCGCCTATCGGACACTGCGCGGCAAATACGCTTATTTCGGCCATTAAGTCGTGGCGCAGTAAGCGCTCCGCTTCGACCGCAGCCTCCATATCCACATTCATCTCGTGCGCTCGTAAGTCCTCGACCTGTTCTGGTGTCACCAATCCCCAGGTGGATTCTGCCTCAGCCAGCGCCACCCAGATTCGGCGCCAAAGGCGGCGCTTATGGATTTCGCTCCACAGGCTGCGCATCTCCTGCGAACCATAGCGCCAACTGAAGGGCGACAAAAAAGTATCAAATGAGAACGAATCCGGCACGGTCTACTCCCCTGGATGCCGACCACGCGCAATGCGCAGCAGTTCGGCAAGAAATGTATTGAGTGTGACAGCAAAAGCATCCAGGAATTCCTGGGTCATACGCTGCGCAATGTCCTGGTGACGAGTCGCAATCAACGCAGCCACATGGGGGCGCGAGTCCCGCAGTGAAATGTGCATAACGCCGCTGGCGTCCGTCATCACACCCCAGGCCAGCACCTTCTTTTCGTTGTCGTCCTTCGCTGTATTAAATCGGAGCAGGGATGAGGTCGAAGAAACCCGCCCCACGTTGCTAAAGACCTCCTGGCCCTTCACCACGTCATTTACCACGTCGAATGTGCTGGGCAAGCTATCAAGCATCCGTTGTACCGAAGGCGGCAGACCGGCCAGGAGCTTGATCGTCGCTGTGCTGACGCTCTCGCCCTTCATAGAAACATCTTTGTAACGCGTGATGATCTGACCAAAGGCTTGAAGCGTACCCAGGTAGTCACGCCGGGCCTCTTCAAAAGTGCGGTGTGCCAGCGGCTTCGTGAACCGGTTGGCTGTTTCCAGGCTGTCCAGAGCTGCCAGGGCTTTTTGATGCTGGCTTAACAGGTTACGGAAGGGATTGCGGAACGTTGTCGGATAGATTCGTTCGCGGGGATCGATTCCTGTGGCGTCTATAGGAATGAGCAACGCAGGATTGCCCTCACGTACTTCGTCAAGCGCTTTCAGCGCGGCTAATGCCGCCTGAGACGACTTCGAGTCGCTGCTTTCTGCCAGGGCATCCAACTCTTTCATCAGTCCACTGGTTGGCTGATAGAGCTGCCCGAAGAGGACGCGCTGCAATACCAGGATGTCGTTAAAGGTCAGCAGCAGCTTTTCGTTGCGCTTGCGTAAACTGTCCTTGACCTGTTGGATTAATTTGCAGTCAGGGGCGGTGTTCTCGGCGCTTGTTTCCGGCAGTAGCTGCGCTTTACGCGCCTGGGAAGGAAATCCCTGGGGCGCCTCCA
>DATGFK010000876.1:0-4327 GCA_035309185.1 Aggregatilineales bacterium | reverse complement strand
CATCTTCACTTGCCTTGCAGCGCGGCGTCAACTCTACGCCGACACTCTTTATCAACAGCAAACAGATCTCGCCGCCCGCCAGTCCAACACTCGGCGATTGGCGCGGGATCATTGAGTCAGGCGCAGCGCAAGCCACGGCAGCCCCGAACAGCAACGCCCCGGCCACTCCCGCCGCGACTCAAAGCAGCCAATAGGCAGGGCATTTGCCCCGTTGGGGCCGAGTTGTCGTCACATCGGATCCCTCGCCACGACCTGTGGCGAGGTTTTTTTGGTTCATTTGATGGGCTGAACGGGTTTCACGCCGGTGGTGGGTCTCCCACTTCCGTTTGGGGGGTGGAGGGGCCAGGGCGGGGCTTGGCTTCCAGCATTCGACGGATCATCTCAAGCTCTTCCTCGGTCAGCTTTACCGTCCCATTCGAGAATGCCTGAGTAAAGGCGACGTGTTGGAAGCCCATTCCTGCCATGTTCAGGACGGGCATTTCGCCCGTGTCGCGCTTCTCAAGGTCATTGGGTCGGATGAGCAGCAAACTCGTCAGCAGGATGCCTACACCAACCCATTGCATTGACGTCAGGCTGTCATGTAGAAATATGAATGATAGCACGAGCGCAACTACTGTCTCGAGTATGCCTACCAGCACCGTTTGGAGCGGCCCAAGCTGCTTGACTCCTGCAAAGAGCAGCAGTCGCGCAACTGCCGTCGTCGCTCCGAGGGTCAGGATCGCGCCGATGGCTTCTGTGGATTGCGGAATCCATTCCAGCCGATATACAACACGAGCCATCACAACCACTACTGCCATAGTCGTCATTACATACAACGTAACGGTCTGCGAGGGCATTTCATATAACACGCGCTGGCTTAGAATAATCGTCCCGGCGAACAGAATCGCGTTGCCGACGATCAGACCGGCTCCCAGCCAACTGATGTTTCCGGCAATGCCATTAGTTAGCAGCGTGACGGCTATCAGGGCCAGCGTCGCCCGCACAACTGTGCGGCGGGTGAGGCGCTGCCCACCCATGCGGGCGAGGACGACGACAAAGATCAGATAGGTGGCATTTAGCAACTGTACAACCGAGGCGCTCAGAAATTGCAAGCCGTTGTAATAAAAAAGCGAACCAATGCCATTGACCGCGCCTACCACCACGCAGCCAAGCAATCCAGCGGGATAAATGTAAATGTAGCGACGCCCGAACAGCAAGTAGGCTACCCAGAGGAATGCAGCGGCGATAACAGTTCGCGTAGCGGCGACTGTAAAGGGGTCAGAGCCGCCCAGCAGGGCCAGTTTACCTAATACCGGGGCCATGCCCAGGAAGATTGGCGACATGAGGGCAGCCGTCAATCCTCTCGTGTTTCGGCGACGCGCCTCCTGCGATGAGTGAGCCATAGTTGAGCTGCTCAGCCCCTCGTTTCGACGGCAGCCCGTCGTGGACTGGCTGTGCGCGCTTGAAGCGGCAAATCAATATAGAACGTACTGCCAGGCATATGCTCTTCGTCGCGGCCTTCGCTCTCTACCCAGATTTTTCCACCGTGCGCTTCGACAATGCCCCTGCATATAGCCAATCCCAGGCCCAGCCCACCACCGCCAAAGGCGGTCTTACTGGTAGAGTGGAGTTGAATATCATCGGCCGAGAAAAACCGGTCGAAGATTCGGGCCTGGTCAGTCTTGTTGATTCCGATTCCGGTGTCCTGGACGGTGATCAAGATATTGCCTACACCACTGCGGGCAAAGATGTTGATAACCCCGCCATCTGGCGTATATTTTACAGCGTTACCCAGCACGTTTTGGATTGCCAGACGCAGCAGATCGCCGTCGGCCTGGATAAGCGTGGGCCATTGGTCTGCATCAAAGCTGACCAGCAAATTGCGCTGGCGAGTCACGTCATGATAACTGGCAACGATGTCAGACACAATCTCGCGCAAATTGGCCGGGCCAACAGCCAACTGGATTCGCCCCGTGGCGATGCGCGACACGGTCAGAATCTCATTGATTACCCGCGACATACGCTCGATGGAGTCGACCAGACCGACGATGAAGGATTGCATTTCCGCGCTGCTTTCCTTCAGTTGAAGCACGACTGGCGATTCTTGCAGCAGGCGGCTGTATCCATAAATCAACGTGAGCGGTGTCCGCAGTTCATGTGCCGTCAGTTGAATGAAATCGTCTTTGATCTTGTCCATGCGCCGCAGTTCGGCATTCATGGTTTCCAGCTCACGCAGTTTCCCTTCAAGCCGCCCGACGACTTCCTGGTTATACGCTTCATGCGCTTCCATAAGAGCGCCTGTATCAGCAGTATCGCGTGCGCCTTGTAGATAACGTTCGACCTGATCTGGCAACAGGTCAATGTCTATAGGTTTCGTCAAATAGCCGGTCGCGCCCGCGGCCAGGGCCTTTTCCCGCTCCCCTGCCTGACTCAACGCGGTCAGGGCAACGATGGGCGTGGCACGGAACCGCTCGTCCGATCGCAGACGTGTGGTCACCTCTCGCCCGGAGAGATCGGGCAGGTTAATATCCATAAGGATCAAGTCCGGCTGTTGCGCGTTGGCCTGATCGAGGCCTTCGAGTCCTCGTGAGGCTATGATGACGTGATACCCGGCAAACGACAGCGCGCGTGAGACCAATGTCTGACTGCCGGGATCGTCTTCGATGTAGAGGATGGTCGCTTTGTTTGCCATACGTTCCTGTTCCTATTTCAAGGCGTCCACGATACTTTGCAGTAAATCTTCGTCCATGAAGGAACCTTTCTGCAGCAGACCATCAACCTGTCCGCTCAGACGTTCACGATCCCTGACGGTGAGTTCCTTGGCAGTCAGCACGATAATGGGAATATGGCGCGTGGCGTCGGCTCCTTTCAGCGCGTCAATGACTTTGAAGCCATCAATATCAGGCATCATCAGGTCTGTAATGACCAATTCTGGGTTCAACCGTTCGACCAATAAAATGCCCTCGGCACCGCCCTCGGCCAGGTGAACGTCGTAATTGCCATGTGCCTGCAAGATGCGGCTGATCAGCCTCGCGGCAGCCGGGTTGTCTTCGATGACGACCACGTGTTGGATCGCGCGCTCGTCCATGCGATCCAGCGCGGAGATCAACCCCTCTTCGGGCATCATGATTCGTTCGCTCTCGCGCGGCACGTCTACCTGCTTGGCGAAGCGTTCACCCAGAATCTGCGTTTCTACTGGGAAGGTATGCCCGGAGCAGTTGATGACCACCACGTCGTTCGGCTTAATAATACCCAGCCTGGCGAGCTTTTCCAGCCCGGCAAAAGCAACGGCTGTAGCCGGTTCAACGGACAACCCTTCCGTGCGCGCCAGCAAGCGTGTCGCATGGAAGGCCTCTTCGTCACTGGCGGCTTCCATCGCGCCGCCGTTGTTATTGATGAGATCGTAGAGGAGTTCATAGGCACGTCCAGGATTGCCAGTTGCCAGGGTCGCGATTAGCGTCTGTGGATTTTCGACAGGGGTGGCGACGCGCTGGCCGTTTTTGAAGGCCCGTACCATCGGCGCGCAGCCTTCGGATTGGACAATGCCCAGCGCAGGGGTGCGATCCATCACGCCGAGTGCGATCAGCTCCTCAAAACCTTTTGCCACGCCGATTGGCCCCATACCTCCGCTCACTGAGCAGACGAACCAATCCGGCGAGCGCCAGCCAAGCTGCTCGACGATTTCAAAAGCCATCGTCTTCATGCTTTCGATTGCGGCCACGCTCTTGATGCCGCGATCCATGAACAAGCCTTTACTTTCGGCAAAACTGGCTGCTACAACTTTCGTCTGGTCATAGGTGCCAGTAACTTTGATCACCTCGCCGCCGTAGATGGCAGCTTCGCGCATCTTCTCGTTGGGCACCATGCTGGTCAAAAACGACCAGATTTTGATGCCAGCACTGGCAGCGTAAGCCGAATAAGAGATGGCGACGTTTCCTGTCGAGGCGACGACAGCCTCAGTAATGCCCTGCTCGCGCATGGCTGAAATTGCCACTGACGCCTGTCGATCTTTGAATGACGCAGTTGGCCCCTGGCGCTCATCCTTGATGTAAAGATTGTTCAGGCCCAGTTCCCGGCCCAGATTGCGGGCGTGCAGCAGCGGAGTCCAGCCTTCCCCCAGGCTGACAATGTTTCGGGTGTCGTACAGGGGAAGCAGTTCATGATAGCGCCACAGGCCGGGCGGGCGGGTGACTACCTCCTCGATCCAGTTCGATTCGCGTAGGGCATCCAGAGCGTAACGCGCCTTCAGAATGTTTTCACCGCAAACTGGACAGGCTGCAAGCGGCTTCTCGTAGGGTACTACGTGGCCGCAATGGACACACTCAAGGTTGATGACCTTTTTCTTGGC
>DATGFK010000875.1:0-3194 GCA_035309185.1 Aggregatilineales bacterium | reverse complement strand
AACTCAGCGCTCGACTCGAAATGATGGGAGTTGAGCCGGGCGGCAGGCGATGGGCCGGGGCCTAAAGGCGCCCGGCTATGCGAAGGAGTTACAACGTCAATGGGATCGCGGTTGCGCATTTTGAGCATAGCCCGTTGCTTTAGTGGCGGGTGCCAGGCAATGGGCCGGGGCCTAAAGGCGCCCGGCTATACGAAGGAGTTACAACGCCAATGGGATCGTGGTTGCGCATTTTGAGCATAGCCCGCTGCTTTAGCGGCGGGTGCCAGGCGATGGGCCGGGGCCTAAAGGCGCCCGGCTATGCGAAAGAGTTACAGCGCCCACGAAATTGCACGGGCGCCAGGAGTAACACATGACCCTCGTTAAAATCTGCGGTCTGACCAACTTCGCCGATGCGCAGGTGGCGATTGACGCAGGTGCGGATCTGGTCGGTTTTATCTTCTACGAGAAGAGTCCCCGCATGGCCGAGCCTGCCGAGGTCGCACGCATCATGAGCGCATACGCGGGCGAGGATCGCTACAAGACGCTGGTCAGCGTAGGCGTGTTTGTCCATCCGGGCACGGAAGAGGTCAAGGCGACCCTGGCGACCTGTGGACTCAGAGCAGCGCAGCTTCACAGCCTGAATGCTGACGAAATGGCCGACATGCGGCGCATGACTTATGGCGCGGCCTTTGCCGCCGTCCGGCCCCGTTCTTCCGACGAGGCGCTGACCGCGCTCGAACTGATTCGCTTCGACTCCGCGCCGGGCAATGACCTGTACCGCACGCCAGGCTGGTGTCCGCAGTTGCTGGTGGATGCTCATCATACCGAACTACATGGCGGAACGGGACAGCAGGCGAATCATGATGCGGCACGCGAGTTGGTCGCACGGGTGCCGCGCCTGGTGCTGGCCGGGGGCCTGACTCCCGATAACGTGGCTGAAGCGATTCGTGCCGTGCGGCCCTGGGCGGTAGACGTCGCCAGCGGGGTCGAGGCCACGCCCGGCAAAAAAGATCATGGCAAAGTGCGCGCATTTATCCAGGCGGTAAGAGACACGGAAAAGGAATTTACACGATGACTTCGCAAGCAAATCAACCCATCGCGCTCCCAGACGAGCGGGGCTATTATGGCAAATTCGGCGGGCGCTTTGTGCCCGAAACGCTCATCCCGGCGCTGGACGAACTGACGTCGGCTTATCTCCGCCTCAAGGACGATCCCGAATTCCAGGCGGAACTGGCGGGCCTGCACCGTACCTATACGGGGCGTCCCACGCCGATCAGCTATGCTCGCCGCCTCAGCGAATACCTGGGCGGGGCGCAGATCTACCTGAAGCGCGAAGACCTGGCCCACAGCGGCGCGCACAAAATCAACAACGCGCTCGGTCAGGCGCTCGTGGCAAAGCGCATGGGCAAGCAGCGCATCATCGCAGAAACCGGCGCGGGCCAGCACGGAGTCGCCTCGGCTACGGTCTCGGCGCTGCTCGGCCTGGAATGTCACGTCTACATGGGAACAGTGGATATGGCCCGCCAGGCGCCCAACGTCTTCCGGATGCGGCTGCTCGGCGCGGAGGTCTGCCCGGTGGACAGCGGCAGCAAAACGCTCAAGGACGCCATCAACGAGGCCATCCGTGACTGGGTGACCAACGTGCGCGACACGTACTATCTGCTAGGTTCGGCGCTCGGCCCGCATCCCTACCCGCTCATGGTTCGCGATTTCCAGTCGGTGATCGGGCACGAGGCCCGGCAACAGATGCTGGACGAGGTCGGGCGACTGCCGGATACCGTGGTTGCCTGCGTGGGCGGCGGCAGCAACGCCATTGGCATCTTCCACGCCTTCCTCGAAGACAAAGACGTGAAGTTGGTCGGCGTCGAGGCGGGTGGGAACGGCGTCGCCAGCGGGCAACATGCCGCCCGCTTTGCCGATCCCAAAATGGGGCGGCTGGGCGTGCTGCATGGCACGCGCTCCTACGTCTTACAGAACGAGGATGGACAGATCGCGGAGACGCATAGCATCTCTGCCGGGCTGGATTACGCCTCAGTGGGGCCGGAACACAGCTATCTGCGGGATACAGGCCGCGCCGAATATACGCTAGCAACCGATGATGAAGCGCTGGAAGGCTTCCAGGCGTTGTGCAAGTTGGAGGGGATCATTCCAGCGCTGGAATCAGCACATGCCATCGCTGAAGCAGTCAAGCGCGCGCCAACCATGCCGAAGGACTCGATCATGCTGGTCAACGTGTCCGGGCGCGGCGACAAAGACCTCGACACCGTGATCAAGGCGCTGGGGTATTAACCTCACCTCTCAATCCCTCACCCCCGGCCCCTCTCCCGTGCCACAGGCATCCCTGTGGGACACCGGGCGAGGGGAGATTGGGCGAAAAATTCGATCTGCTTCCCCTTCTCCTATTCCTATAGGAGAAGGGGTTAAGGGTTGAGGTTCTATCTGATCCTTCTTCGCAGGACGGTGTGCATACCAACCGAAATCACGATCACGAAGCCGTAGATGAGCTGCGTCCATTGCCCAAGCAAGCCGAGGGCAGCAGCGCCCGGTTCAATAGCGCCGATGATAAAGGAACCAACAAAAGTTCCCAGGATCGTGCCTGTGCCGCCCAGGACGGACGTTCCGCCCAGGAAGACTGCCGACAGCGTTGGCAGCAGATAGCCGGAGCCGAGCGACGTGAAGAACGAGCCTACCGAGTAACTGGTGATAATTCCGGCGAAGGCCGAGGCGGCGCCCACCAGGCCGAACATCAGGATTCGACGTTGGCCGACGTTCACGCCCATCAGCTCGGCGCTGTTCGGATTGTCGCCAATCAAGTAGGTGTGCGCCCCGAAACGATGTCGGTTGAGCAAAACCCAGGTCGCAATCGCAACAATAATCATCCAAATGAACTGCGCTGGAATCACGCCGAATATTCGCCCGACCAGCAATTCCTTCAGGACGGGATCGGCTTGCACAGCAGGATCCATGGGGAAGTTTGAGGCAACGGTGGTCAGGACGAGCACCGCGCCGCGCCAGAAGAATTGCATACCAATCGTCGCAATCAGCGAGGGAATGCCAAGCTTCACCACGATGAAGCCGTTGAGCAGTCCCGCGCCAAGGCCAGCCAACAAGCAGCCAACCAGCGCCAGGATCGGGCTGCCCGTCGCATTGAAGACAGCCAGGAAACACATCACGCCGACGGCCATAATCGAACCGAACGACAGGTCAATTTCCCT
>DATGFK010000874.1:0-4466 GCA_035309185.1 Aggregatilineales bacterium | reverse complement strand
ATCGAGGCGGTGTACGCGACGTTTGTGAGCTACGATGAAGTAGCTCACCATTCGGGCATTGATCGCCCCGACGTGATCAAAGTATTGCGCCAGTTGGACGACCAGATTGCTTTCATTACCGGAGCGGCGAAGTTCGTCCCTCGGCGCTACGAGTTCATCATCCTGTCTGATCACGGGCAGAGCATGGGCGCAACCTTCAAGCAGCGCTACGGCCAGACCCTGGCCGACCTGGTAGACAGCTTGATGGGCGGCAACCGCGCCGCCACGCCGCCTACCTCCAGCGCCGAAGGCATTGATTACGTCAGCATGATCCTTTCCGAACTGGCGGCGCCCCGCATAGACCGGCGATCCCTGCTGAAACGGCTGTTGCGCAAGCGTATATCGGAAGAGGGTTTCGTGGAACTCAGGACGCAGCGCAAGCATCTAGTCCGTCCCGAATCACCAGATGGCCCAAAGACAATGGTGTGCGTGTCCGGCAATCTGGCGCACATTTACTTTGTAGATTACAGCGAGAGCCTGACCCTGGAAGAGATCAATGCTGCCTTCCCCAAGCTCACCGAAGGGCTGTGCGCGCATCCAGGTATCAGTTTTATTGCGGTGCGGACTGAAAAGCGCGGCCCGATTGTCATCGGCAAGCGCGGCGTCTATTTCCTGGACAGCGATAGCGTGGAGGGTGATAACCCGTTGCAAGATTTCGGAAATCATGCCCCACAACACGTAAAAACCTTGATTGGCTACCCCAATAGCGGCGACATTGTTGTCAACAGCCTGTACGATCCGAAGACCGGCGAGGTTGCTGCCTTCGAGGAGTTGGTTGGCTCGCATGGCGGGTTGGGCGGGACTCAGAATCAACCTTTTATCCTCTACCCCAGCACGCTCCAGCCCGAAAATCCCGGCGAACTGGTCGGCGCACCAGCCATTTACCATCTGGTACAGACCTGGCAGGAGAAAGTCCGTGATCCGGCCTACAGGCCCACCGTGCTGCCCGGGCCAACCCCTCATCACAAATCGGGAGAGCAGTTACGCAGCATAACCCTCGTGGCAAACACGGTGATGGTGGCCGGGATCGTGGCGCTGCTACTTGGCAGTGTCGGGCTGATCATGGCGCTGGGCCATCAGGGGACTTTTCCCCGCAATGTCAACGAATTTCTGGTCATGCTCCTGACTGCGCCATTCCTGCTGGTCGTTGGCAATGGGTTGCGGCGTTCGCAGCAGTGGGCGCTCAACTTTGCCATTGCTATCAACGCGCTGATCATCATCCTGAGTGTAACAGACGTAATGGCCGAACCGCCGGACACCCGCGCCTCCCTGCGCGGTCTGCCCCTAGTTCTGGTCATTTATGCGGCTCTTTTCGCTTATTTGCTGTACAGCAATCGCATTCGCCGTGCCTTCGGCTGAGATCCTCAACATTGAATTGATGGCCTGTTTTTGCATTTGCTTGTGCTTTCCCAGCGGAGTGAATCAGATATTTTCACCACAGTTTCAGTCGGGTATAATAATCCTTACGGCATCCAATAATGAGACCAATCATTGCGAGTCCTGGTAGTAAATCCGCCCCTTCCCAACCTTCACGTACTTGATGCCAACGATCGTGACCAGATGACCAACATCAGCGACTTGATGCGTCTGGGCCATGAAGTCAGGCTGTTCACACGGATCAGCCCCTATACAACCCTGGATGATTGTCTGAAATTCTACCGAAAGCAGGGAATTGATGTGCGGTTGATTCCCTGGCAAACACGGAAAATGCTGCGTTACCGGATCCGCGATGTGGCCTTCGTGAATGGCGTATCCTGGGAGTTCGGAAAGCCGGATTTTCTGGACGGTCTTGCCCAGGAATTAACGGCCTGGACGCCTGATGTTGTGTGGTGTCACACTGGCTATGCGTGGCCTGCCGCAGCATTCGTCAAGAAACGCGGTGTCCCGGCAATTATTCGCTCCATTGACTATGTGCCCATTAACTACGCTTTGCGAAACCAGCGAGACAGGAAACTATCGCTTCCATTGAAACTTTTGCGATATTGGGGGGTATTATTGAGCGAATATCGCTCGCTTCAGAATGCGGCGGTACATGTAGCGATTACGCCGGTGGAACAAAAACTCTACCAAAACCTGCGCCCCAAATCGAATGTCCAGGTGCTGCCGCTGAGAGTCCTGCCGCAGTTAGTCAGGAAAGAACCGCGTCAGGTCACTAATCGCCGCCCGCTGCGCGTGTATTTCATGGCTACAAAATATACGGCGAAGCATAATCTGGTGGCCCTAAAATTCATTCTTGAGGAGATTATTCCCCGCGTGCGCCAGCGCTGTGCTGGGGCATTTGAGTTCCATATCCTGGGGCAAAGGGTTCCGCCTGAGATGCTCACTCAAGCGGCGTCCGATGTGATTTTTGATGGCTATGTTCCTGACCTTGACGCCCATCTTGCTAATATGGACATTGCCCTGGTGCCTTCGGTCGTCGGTGTGGGAATGCAGCAGAAAGTCTTTGAGTCGCTGTGCAGAGGTTTCCCCACCCTTACGTATGCGCGTGGACTGTCCGGCTTCCGCTTTGAGCATGGCAAAAACATTCTTCTGGAAGAAGATGCTGACGGGTTTGTTGACCAGTTAAGCAGTCTTCAGGATAGTGCGTTTCGCGAAACGATTGGAGCAAACGCCCTTCGTCGTTGCGCAGAACTCTTTTCCCAAGGAAACTTTGATAGGCGTTTGAGTGACATTCTGCAAGCCGCAGTCAACCCGGCGCTGAAGGCTAGCTCAACATCGATCTGGACGTTCAATGAGAACTGAGCAAGGGGCAGGCGCCGTCTTCCTGACTTATGTTGCTCCGAATCCGGTTGGGGGTGGCGGATATCACCGCAGCTATCAGGTTCATTACGAACTATTGAACATTTTTGGGGCGGATAATGTTAAGGTTCTTAACCCCAAAGAAGTCCTTCGATCATCCAGGCACGGTGTTGCACTTGCCCCCAACAAACGGCCCTCCAGGATTATCAACCTCCTCAAGGCGCGGTTGCGGCGCTTCCAGGCCGCGCGAGAGAATCCCTTCAGGCTTTTTGTAGATACTGAATTTTCCCTTCGGCGATTTTCGCATCCAAAGTTTTTGTACCACTACGAGAACTATGTCAAAAGCAAAGAACGACCAGATTTATGTATCGTTGATCATGCGGGTTTCTACGGCGTGCTGCAAATCAATCGAAAATACGGCATACCTACAATTGCCTGCACACAGAATCTAGATTCTTTGGTCGCAAACCCAGATGACAGTCGCTGGTTTTTGCCTGCGATCTCACATAATTTTGCCAATGAGATTAATTTCTATAAAAGCTGTGACGCCCGGCTGTTTATGTCGAAGGTCGAAACTGCTGTCATTAACGGTCTTGGTTACCGAGCCGCGCCGTAAAGCCCAGGCGTTCACGCCTAAGGGTTACCCACAATTATAAGGAATGAGGTAAAGAAGGGGAAAACGGATGTAGGATAGGGCAGAATGGACGCAATAGGAATGTGGGCGGAGGAACAGTTCGGAGCAGTAGCCTTAGGAGACAAACGCCGAACGCGACGGGCCGTTGAGATAGCCGAAGGGATGGCACGACGGCCCAGCGATGGGATTATGAAGCAGATGGGAGACTGGAATGCCCAGCGGGGAGCCTATCGGCTGCTGGACAATGAGGAAGTGAGCCACGAGGGACTCTGTCGCGTGCATTGGCAGACTACACGCTCTGAAAGCGGGAATCGTGGGGAAGTGGTACTGATGGTGCAGGACATAAGCGAACTGGATTACAGCGTGCATAACGCGACGGAGGGTTTAGGGCCAATCGGGGATCATCGGGGGCGTGGGCTGTTAGTGCATAACACTCTAGCCATTGAGCCGAAGAAGCGAACAGTCATCGGCCTGGCCTTTCAGCAGGTGTGGGTGCGAGATGCTCAAGCCTACAAAGGAGCAGAAACACGCCAGGCGCGAAGTCAGCGCAAGAGTCGGCAGTCAAAGCGTTGGCTCCAAGCAGTGCTGGAAATCGGCACACCGCCAGAGGGAATACATTGGGTGCATGTGGCAGACCGGGAAAGTGACATTTTCCCTTTCTTCCAAACGGTCAAAGCGCAGGGCGCAGATTTTTGTGTGCGCCTTGTGCAGAATCGTCGTCTGGCAGATTGGACTGACGAGATGCCTCGCTACTTGTTGGACGAAGCCCGTAGCCTACCGTCAATGGGAGAGCGCACCCTCGACATTCCAGCCAAGCCGGGCGTGGCGGCGCGCACAGCGCAATTAAGTGTCAGTTGGCAAAAGGTCACCTTGCGTTCTCCCCGTAATAGGTCGGCACAAGAAAGCCTACTCAGCGCCTGGGTCGTGCGCACCTGGGAAAGCAATCCGCCCTCTGGTGCAACGCCCATTGAATGGTTGCTGTTGACTTCGCTTCCTGTCGAATGCTTGGAGGAGGCCCTAGAGCGCATCCAGTGGTATACCTGTCGCTGGATTA
>DATGFK010000873.1:0-6950 GCA_035309185.1 Aggregatilineales bacterium | reverse complement strand
AGTCCAGGCTGCTCAGTTCGAGTTTGCGAATGGAGGCAATGGGAACGGTCTGGCCGGGCTGGTCGAAGCTGAAATCGGCCACGCCGGGCTGAGCCTCCGCTTTGAGGGATACATTGCCGTAACAGACCTGGTTACGTCCCGTATTGGCGCAGCCTTTGTCCGTCGAAGCGATGGCAGCCTGCAAGAGATCCGTGCAAGCAGCCGGTGTCCCCGCCGCCGTCGCCGCCTGCGTGGCGGAGGCCACAGTTGCTGCTCCTGTAGCCGCTGGCGTGGCTTGAGCCTGTGCGCCAACGCGATTCGCGGCAGGCGACAGCGCGAAGACCACAAGGACAACGATCAACGTGAAAGCCGATACGGCGATAAGTCCACGGAAGCGCACCATAAAATTCTCCTCGTTGAGCAACCTTATAGTATTGCGCTCAGCAGAATCGCGCTAGCCAGGATTCAGATGTCACGTGTTCTTCTGCTGGAAAACCTTGAGTGCTTCCAGCATGAACGCTTGCAAGTCCGCATTGTAGGGCCGTAAGTCTGCGGGAATCTGGTTGACATCGTGATACATATTTTTTAGCGCCTGTGCAATCCCCTCGTCGCCGTGGGTAAATTGCCGGACGAGATCGGCCATGCGTGCCACGAGGGCCTGGACATCCGGATCGCCAGGCGGATGACCTCGCATCGCCTTGAAGCCCTGGATCACTTCAGCCCAGGCCCGGTTGCCTGCTTCGAGCTCGTCCGGCGACATCTGTGCGCTGCGCGAAGTGAGCATCTCCTGCTGCTGTGGCGTAAAAAACTGCTGGAAGAAGCGATAGCGCTCTTCGGATCGCACCGCCTCGATAATGTCAGTCACGGCCTGCCAATCCAGCTCACCCTCCCTGGACAGTACCTTCGAGAGCGCCCGCGAGACCTGCTGCAACTGCCCGATGTGCGCGTCCACGGCACCTTTTTGCGCAGACAGGGACTCGCGCAGGTCGTAGGCAGGGCTGTCCAGCAGACGCCGAATCTCGTCCAGCGAGAAGCCCAGCACCTTCAGCGTGAGAATCTGCTGCAAGCGGAGCAGATCGTCGTGCCGATACAGCCGGTGCTTCGAGTCCGTACGCTGCGCCGGTTTGAGCAGTCCGGTCTGGTCGTAAAAATGCAGGGTGCGCACCGTGACCCCGGCCAGATCGGCAAACTCTTTCACCAGGTAAGTGTCTGCCTGCCTCATGATTCCACCCGATTTCAATTCGGCACGCATGTTATACCCTGAAGTAACGTGAGGATCAAGGGCGCGAAAGGATCAATTGGATCATCGAACCGAGTGAATCAAAGAACGGGCGGCCCTACGCAAGTGGAGTCGCCCGGTGTGGGAAAGGGATCAAGCGGGTGAGGTCAATTTAGCAGGATTATTTTGGCTTCTCCATCAGCGTACGATGGGAACCCGGTGCGGCTGTGTCTCGTTGGTGGCGATGCGAATCCAGCCCCGCTGGATGGCGTACATCGCCGCCTGGGTGCGATCCGCGACGTTCATCTTGTCCAGGATGGAGGTCATGTGGTTCTTGACGGTTTGATGGCTGATGCTCAGATAGCGGGCGATTTCTTTGTTGCTCATACCCCGGACTACGCCATCCAGGACATCCATCTCGCGCGCGCTCAGGGGCATAAAATGCTCGGCAAATTCAATGGTCTCATAACCACGCATCTTCTCTAAAGCGCCATCCACCCATAAATCAATTTCATGGCGCGTCAGGATTTTCTCGCGGATCATATACTTACCGCGCGCGACCTGCCGAATCCCCTCCAGCAGCGCTTGCGGGGGTATATCCTTCGCACAGTAGCCTGCCGCCCCGGCTCGGATCGCATGGATCGCCTGTTCGTAATCGTCATAAGCGGTCAGCAAGACTACAGGAAAGTCAACGCGCCGCGTTTTCAATTTATGGGTGATTTCGATGCCATTTTCGTCGGGCAGATTGATGTCCAATACCATCACGTCGGGATTCGCGTTATCTGCGATGTCCAGCGCATCCTGGCCGGACTGTCCCTCCGCGATGACCTCAATGTCCGGCTGCGCATGGGTCAGATTTCGCAACCCCTCACGGATAATAGGATAGTCATCCACGACGGCGATCCTGATTTTGCGCGGGGCAGTCGGATTCTCGGCGTAATCGGGCAGTGAGTAGGCGTTCTCGAACGATGCACTCGTGTTGCTCGTCACGGGTTCCTCCCCTTATTCGGCTGTGGTTTTTCTTATCCTACAAGGATACTCAAAGTGCCGAATGACAGAATAGGCTGAAAGTACCTGTGAACCCGCGATCTCAACAAGGCTGTCCGGCAACTTTGATTGCCCTGGACAGCCTTCCTATGCAAATAGGTTTGAGATCAGTTAAGTCAAGCCTTTAGTCCGCAGCCATTCGTTCCTGGACGGCCAGTTTGAGTTCAGCAGCCACGCGCTCGACATCGGATCGGGTAAGGCGCAGGTGCATCGGCAGGGAGATCAGCCGGTCACTGGCCTTTGCCGCGTTGGGGCAGGTACCTTGCGCGCTGCGGTACATCCTGTACAACGTGTTGTCCCGATAATGGACGCCGGGGAAGATCTGCGCCCGGTTGAGGGCGGCCATGACCTCGTCGCGGTTGTCTACCAGAATCTGGTAGAGGTGACGGGAGGGTTCGCAGTTGGGCGCCATCGGGATGCGCTCGATGCGGGTTTCGTCGGCCAGCAGTTCGTCGTACCAGGAGGCTACCTTCCGCCGGTAGACATTATCCTCGTCCACGTATTTGATCGCCACCAGGCCGATAGCCGCCATAATCGAATTGCCGTGATACTTATAGCCGACGTTTTCCACGTCGTAATACCAGCTATAGGTGCCGCCCTGGCTGGTGCGGGCGTACGTGTCTTTGTTGATTCCCATCCACGTCCATTTGCGCGCTGCCGTGTCGAGCGCTTCTGTCGGCCAGCAAATCATACCGGAGTCGGCGGTGGGCAGGTTCTTCACCGCCTGGAAGCTGAAGACGGTCACATCGGCATCATAGCCGATATGCTTGCCGTGCAGGCGCGTGCCGGTCATGTGGGCCGCATCGAGAATCAGCTTGAGTCCGCGCTCGTCGCACAGCTTGCGTATCGCTTCGTAGCTGCCTGCATTACCGCCCATCCCGACGAAGATCACGGCGCGCGTTTTAGGCGTGATGCACTGCGTGACTGAATTGGGATCGAGTCCCAGATATTGGTCAATGTCGGCAAAGACCGGGGTCAGCCGCTCGTAGAGAATGGCATGATTGGTCGAAACGAAAGTCAGCGGGGTGGTGATGATCTCGTCGCCATCCTGCCAGCCATGTTCAGCCTTAAGCTGCGCGACGGCCAGGTGCAACCCCGAAGTGGCGGAATTTAAGAAATGCGCAAAGGGCAGTCCCGAATATTCTTTGAAGGCTTTTTCAAAGGCCACGGTCTTGAAGCCCAGCCCTGTCCAACCTTTTTCCAGGCATTCGCGGATGGCTTCTAACGTTTCGTCGATCCGAAACGTGGGAACGAACAGTTGAATCGGTTTTAGTGGCTCATTTGGCTCAATCGCCATAGGGATTTCCTCGTCATCAAGAGTGATTCAAGTTTAACGCGAATCCAGGAAAATCCGTGCATCCTCTGGCCTGATCACCCAGACTAACGACTGAAATTAGTGGCCGCTTAGTGCAGCACGCTGAGCGGAAAATCAGTCGCCATAAACACTTCGTCAGCGCGCCTGCCAATGCTTCGATCCTGTCAGTTGGCCTAAGTTTCGCGTAGGCTACTTGTGTTCCTGATAAAATAATGCCATAATTGTAAACGAATTTTTGCATCTTTTGCCTTTCCGTTCCAAATCTTAGGGGCGGACTGTAAAATCTGATTTGTCATTGGAGGAACTGGTGGCAAGCGTATCTTTCAAAAACGTCTATAAACGTTATGCCGGGGATGTTGTGGCTGTCAAAGACCTCAACATTGAAGTTGCCGACAAGGAGTTTCTTGTCCTGGTCGGCCCATCGGGCTGTGGCAAGTCAACAACCCTCCGTATGCTGGCAGGCCTGGAAGAGATCTCCGACGGCGAAATCTATATCGGGGATCGCGTCGTGAACAACGTCGCCCCGAAAGATCGCGACATCGCAATGGTCTTCCAGAGCTACGCGCTCTACCCTCACATGAGCGTGTACGACAACATGGCCTTTGGCTTGAAGCTTCGCAAGACGCCCAAGCAGGTCATTGACCAGCGCGTACGTGAAGTTGCCCGCAGCCTCAACATCGAGCAGTTGCTTGACCGCAAGCCCCGCCAGCTTTCGGGTGGTCAGCGCCAGCGTGTCGCCGTAGGCCGCGCCATCGTGCGTGAGCCAGCGGTGTTCCTCATGGACGAGCCGCTCTCCAACCTGGATGCCAAGCTCCGCGTCGAGGCTCGCAGTTTCATCAGCAAGCTGCACCAGCGCCTGGGCACGACCTTCGTTTACGTGACCCACGACCAGGTGGAAGCCATGACGATGGGAACGCGCATCGCCGTCATGAACGCGGGCGAACTTCAGCAGATCGACTCGCCCTCGCAGCTTTACTCGCATCCTGCCAACGTCTTTGTCGCGGGCTTCATCGGCAGCCCCTCCATGAACTTCTTCAACTCGCAGTTGAAGGAAGTGGACGGCAAGATGGTGGTAGACACCGGCAACTATCAGATTCAGGTTCCGGCCTCTCGCTATGACCAGTACCGTGATCACGTAGGCAAAGAAGTGATCTTCGGCGTCCGTCCCGACGACATCCACGACTCACAGTTCCAGCCGCCGCACATCACCCCCGCCTTGATCGAGGCGAACGTGGACGTGGTCGAGCAGATGGGCAACGAGAAGCTTGTCTACCTGGAAGACAGCGGCAAGACCTTCATCGCCCGTATGGACCCTCGCTCCAACGTGGTCGTTGGTCAGCGCGTGCCGGTTGCCCTTGATGCCGGGAACATGCACCTGTTCGATACGCAAACCGAAAAGGCGCTTCAATAAACAGTTTGCGTTGATTCAGGCGCTGCCACCGGACATAGCCCTGATACAGTGACCCAGCAGAGGCGGATTCGTACGAATCCGCCTCTGTTTTTATTTCTTGTACCAATGAAGCGCGTTTGGAATCACCACACGGACGGAATCAGGCGGTAACGAACCTTCTGGCAATATTCCTCGTAGCCGCTCAGGTGCGCGGCGAGGAATTTCTCTTCATCCAGCAGCCTCGCCACGATGACCGCGATCATGGGGATCACAAAAGGAAGGGCCACCCACGATCCCAGCGTTATGGGCGTGAAGATCAGCAGAAGGAGCGCCCCGGCATACATCGGGTGCCTGACCATGCTGTATGGCCCGCTCGTAATCACCTTCTGTCCGGCTGATACCTCGATGGTTGCCCTGGTGTAGCTATTTTCTTTGAAGACCAGGAAAACAATGTAGAAGCCAAGCGCCACGAAGACCGCCCCAATCCAGCTCAAGATCGGCGGCATAAACGACCAGCCATAGCGGAAGTCCAGGCCAGGGACGATGAACAGGGCAATGAAGAACAGGCTCGCCAGTCCCTGGATAATCTGCTGAGACTTCTGAGTCTCCGCAACCGGCCCCGCCTTGACCCGGCCCTCCAGCAATTCGCGATCATTCTTGATCAAATAGGCGGTGATCAGGATTGTACACAGCGCAAAGTCAGCCAGGTACAGCCATCCCTGCCAGAACGCAAGGGAACCAGCCGGTAGAAATAGCGCGAGCGCCATGACCACCATCAAGAAGACAAAGCCAATCACAGTTCTAGCTATCAGGTTGCTCATCCCAATCTCCTTGAAAATCACGCCGTTCTGCCCGACTCTAGACGATTCCGAGTGTCACCGCAAAGTATCCTGTTCAGTCACACTTGGCGCTTTACACAAAACCCAGGATTCTTTCCCCGTCAGCCTCATGCTTCGTTATAATTGTCCGTACGATGTCGCTCTGTTTCACTGACTCCCGCCACTGTTTACCGACTCCCTGCGAGTCTGGCTGAGGTGTAGATGCCCGCTCGAAAACGGCCTCCCGCCTGCTTCCCCCTCCAAAAACTCAGCCGTGTGATCCGCCTGTCCGAGCAATCCAATTAAACATGGAGACCGATCATGGCTGATACACTCTACCTGGCGCTTGTGTTTCACAACCACCAGCCCGTCGGTCAGTTTGACCGCGTGACCGAGCACATCGCCAACGTTAGCTACCTGCCGCTCGTCGAACTCCTGGAGCGTCACCCGGCGGTGAAGGTCGGGATGCACTACAGCGGGCTGCTCTTGCAATGGTTCAAGGAACATCAGCCCCAAATGATCGAGCGCCTGCGGGAACTGGTTGCTCGCGGGCAGATCGAGATGATCTCCGGCGGCTATTACGAGCCGATCCTGGCCGCGCTGCCTGACGAGGACAAGATCGGGCAGATCGAAAAGCTGAACGCGGAACTGCGTGCCACCTTTGGAATCGATCCGACTGGAATGTGGCTGGCGGAGCGCGTGTGGGAGCCTCACCTGGCCCGGCCCATCGCCGAGGCCGGGCTGCATTACGTCATCCTGGACGACACCCACTTCGAGAGCGTGGGTTTGGACAAAGAGCGCGACCTGTTTGGTTATTACATCACCGAGGAACAGGGTTTTCCGCTGGCGGTGCTGGCGACCCTCCATTACCTGCGCTACGCGATTCCCTGGCATCCCGTCGAGTCGTTGATTGATTGGCTGCGTGCCGAACGCGATCAGGGGCTGCCCAGCGGCCAGCCGAAACTGGCCTTTATGGGCGACAACGGCGAAAAGTTCGGCACCTGGCCCGGCACCTATGAGCACTGCTGGGGCGAACCCAAGTATATGGAATCCCTGTTTGGAGCTTTGGAAGACAACGCCGATTGGCTCAAGACGACCACCCCATCGGCTTTCATGCACGAATTCTCTCCCCTGGGGCGTATCTATCTGCCGACGGCCAGTTATGTGGAAATGAGCCAGTGG
>DATGFK010000872.1:0-4897 GCA_035309185.1 Aggregatilineales bacterium | reverse complement strand
GTGCGCGAGGCAGATCAGAACGACCCTGCCGCAGCCATCCGCGAAGGGCGAACGCTGCAAATCATCCTGGATGTGGCAGGCGACATGAAGGTGCAGTATGGCCGTCGGCGCCGCCAGGGCTATCTGGCCCGCTGGCTGAGTCGCTTCATCAACCTGGAAAATTGAGCCGGCAACCGGGACACCTGAAACAAGCCTGGACTGGGGTATGCGGACTCCATGTCGGAGAACCCGACGTGGAGTCTGCTTTTGCCTCTGTTGGCGTAAAACTCCAACATTCCTCATTTTATTCTTCCAATATGAAAATTACTTCCGCCCCGTATAGTTTTTCACAGAACCAGGGTGAAGTTATGCCCCACTTAGGATTCTTCGACCCGAACATTTTGTGTTCATCATTGCGGCGGCGCTAAATACGGGATTTAGGAACACTTTACCTCCAAGTGCAAGAGTGTGATAATAGGCAGTGTCTAGCCATGCTTTTGTAGCCTCAACATCTCTTTTGAATGTCAAACGATGCCAATAAAGGAATAGACGATGCTGAAAACGCAAGGGTACGCTGCGCCAGTCGCCAAAGCCCCGCTGGCAGTCCATTCGTTTGAACGGCGCGAGCCGCGTGAAAATGATGTCGTTGTTGAAATCCAGTATTGCGGCATTTGTCACTCCGATATTCACCAGGTCCGGAATGAATGGGGTGAGGGGATCTTTCCGATGGTTCCGGGCCACGAAATTACGGGCATCGTGACCACTACCGGTAGCAAAGTCACGAAATATAAAGTCGGTGATAAAGTCGGCGTTGGCGTCTTCGTGGACTCCTGCCGCGCCTGCAAACAGTGTAAAAATGGACTTGAACAATATTGCACGGAAGGTTTTGTCGGGACTTATAATGGGCGCGAATATGATGGTACCCCAACGATAGGTGGTTATTCAGACAAAATCGTCGTTGACGAAAATTACGTATTCCGGATTCCGAATAACTTGCCCCTTCAGGGAGCTGCGCCGCTCCTGTGCGCGGGGATAACAACCTATTCGCCGCTATTGCACTGGCACGCCGCTTCGGGAATGAATATCGCCATTATCGGACTGGGCGGGCTTGGTCACATGGGTGTCAAGTTCGCCCACGCGCTCGGAGCAGAGGTGACAGTTCTGAGCCACTCACTGAATAAGCAGGCGGATGGCAATCGCCTCGGAGCCGACCAATTTTACGCAACTTCAGATCGGGCAACCTTCAAAAAGCTGCGTGGCACTTTCGACCTGATGATCAACACCGTCTCTGCCGACATTGATTGGAATCAGTATCTGAAGCTGCTCAAAGTAGACGGCACGATGGTCGTGGTGGGTCTGCCGGAGAAACAAGTTTCAATCAGCGCTTCGACCCTGGTTGATGGACGCCGCAGCATTGCGGGTTCCATGATCGGCAGCCTTCAGGAGACTCAGCAAATGCTGGATTTCTGCGGGGAGCACAACATCGTTTGCGATGTGGAGATGGTCAACATCCAGGATGTAAATGCCGCCTACGAGCGCGTACTCAAAAGCGACGTGAAGTATCGCTTCGTGATCGACATGGCATCCTTGAAAAGCTGATCGTCAAATGGGGAACTTATACGGTCAGGGGCGGACACGTCACGTTGACCGTGGCGTGTCCTCCGGCTCATCGCCTGTTTGTGGGCCAGTCTTGTCCAATAAGCGGCGAAGGGTGAGCAGAATCGTGGAATGTTTCCCGGAAGGTTCTCCTCTCCCAGGCAGCCGGAGAGGGACTTCCAGAAAGTCTGGGATTCCCCTTCTGCCCTGGTGGCGGAAGGGGAACAGGGGTGAGGGCAGTTTTTACGCGCTGGTAGGCGACTTGAGCGCCAGAGCGCTGTCGGCTTTACCTTCTTCGCGACGCTGCAAGGACGAAACGACGTTGATGCCGCGTTTTGCTGCGATCAGGGCCAACCCGGCGGTGATCGTCAGACCACCAAGCCGGGCGGCAAGGCGATAGCGGGCCGGGAGTTTACGCCAGCGAACGAGCAGTGTCACCACTTCGTTGCCGGTCAATTCGTCATGGAGCCGGTCAAGGAACGCCGCCGATGGCTCGATGGGCGCAAGATTTTGGGCGACGTGGCTGGCGAGAGTCAACAGCGCGTTCGCTTCCCCGGCCTGGGCCGGGCTAATGCCCTTGCTGGGTAAACGCGGATCGAATTCTTCGATTTCTCCGATGAGTGCATCGGCCTGAGCGGCCAACAGGTCTTCAAGCCATTGATCCTTGTTATGACGGCTGCTATCGAACGTGAACATGAGCGTTTGCCTACCCCTTCTTCAGTTGACTAGCGACGTTGATTCATCGTGGAGCGTCGCGCCCCATCTTGCGGCTGCTCACCAGCGGTCAGTTCATCGCGCAGGGCCAGCAGGGTACGGTGATAGAGCGATTTGATGGCCCCTTCGCTGCGATCCATGATCTCGCCGATTTCCTGATTAGAGAGCCGGTCCACAAATTTGAGGATCAACAATTGCTGGCGCTCTTCGGGTAGGCGGTGGATGGCCTCGACCAATCGCTCACGTTCCTGCTCCGACTCGGTGGTCTCTTCGGGCGCTTCGCTGCGCAATCCGGCGGCTACAAACTCATCCAACGGGATCACCTTCCGCCGGTTGCGGTCTCGGTGCCAGTTAGCGACCAGATTGTGCGCGATACGGTACAGCCATGCCTGGAAGGGTACGCCGCGTTCTACGTAGGCATCTATGTGGATCAACGCCCGGTGAAATACCCTGGCGGTGAGGTCTTCGGCATCGTGGTGGTTACCCGTCCGAAAATAGATGTAGCCGTAGATTTTCTTGACGTACCGTTGGTACAGTTCCCCAAAGGCGGCCTGATCCTGGCGGGCGCGAGCCACAAGATCGGAGTCGTCGGCGGTAGCGTAATCCTGACCGTTAGGTGCAGTCATAGCAAAAAACACCCCTCATGCGAGAAGGTTGCGCAAAGTGCTCGGAGGAAAATTTACTATTTCTAGTATAGCCCATCAGCACGTGTTCGCCCATGAGACGCTCAGCACCACGGCGGTTGCAAGGAAATCGTAACGTATCGGGCTTCGATCCCCAGGAATAATTGGCAGGACTTTTCGGGATTTTTTTGGTAAATTCACTCAAAAAGGTAAAATAAACAGATTGTTCCCAGTATGTGCGCAAATAGTTGATCCGAAGTGATTTGCTTTGCATGACTTTTGTCATAAGTAAGATACAATTTGCCCCTCACCGATCCGTATTGGAAATTAAGAGAAAACTCGCCATGTTAGAAACATTGAGCACCAGTATTGAGAATGCCATTGCCCGTTTCCAGGTTCTGCTGCTTGCGCCGCGTTCGCAGCGCCGCAATACACTCCTGGCCGACCTGGTCAATGTTCGTGATGCTTATTTCTATGGCTTATTGCCGTCGTGCAATACGCTGGCGGCTTTCCTGGAAGGGCTGATGGAAGGGCTGCGTGAGGAATCGCCGGATTTTGGACAGCAAATCCAGAAGGCGCTTTCGGCACGGAACCTGAAAGTTGCCGACGCAGCTAAGGCGCTAGCCGCTGACCTGAGCAGCCTCAAGCCCTCGCCACATGTGCTCATCCTGTCTGAACTGGACTACCTGCCCTTTGACGAGGAGGTTTCGGCGTTCTTTGTCCATCTGGTCAACGCCCTGCCGCAAGAGATTCGATTGGTGATTAACGCGAGAGAACTGTCGCTCAATCCCTGGGCGTCCCTGGTGCGTTCCGGCCAGGCCACCGTCATTGGCACCCCGGATACCGAGGACGATATTTTCGATCCGGCCTGGCCGCAGAAGCCCCAACTGGAGGTTTTTGCGCTAGGACTGGGTCGGGCTTACCTCAACGGAGTGCCCATCAAGGCATGGGAAGGGCCACTTTCACGCAATTTATTCTTCTACTTCGTAGACCACCCGGAGGCAACCCGCAGTGACATCTACGACACCTTCTGGCCGGGCTTCGGACGCAAAGAGGCAACCAACGTTTTTCACGTCACCAAGCGTAAGATCGTCGAAGTTGTTGGCTCCGAGATCACCGCGTACGTGCCTTTAGCCCTGGCCTACAAACGATCCGGGGATCTGCTGTTTCATTACGACGTAGATCATTTCGAGATCGCCATGAAAGAGGCCAGGCAGAGCGATTCCCTGGAAAGCTGGGATCGTGCGCTCCGCTTGTATCGCTATCCCTTCCTGTCGGGCTCAGACATGCCCTGGGTTGTCGAGCGGCGCGAACAACTGCGCCAGGATTATGTCGAGGCGCTGATCGCCGCTGGCCGTCTCCATAAAACAGCAGGGGAATCTGAGATCGCGATCCAGCTCAGTCTTCGCGCGCTGATTGAAGTTCCTGAACGGGAAGACGTTCACCGCACGCTCATGACCTTGTATTCTCAGGCGGGGCAGACAGACAAGGCCGTCAAGCAGTTTACCCTGCTCGAACGACTCCTGCGCAAGCGGCACAACATCAGCCCTGCACCGGCAACCCTCGACCTGTATGCAAAGGTATCGGGAAATGGCGCATAGGCTGTCCCGATAGGGTTGACAACGCCGTCGCGTTCATTGACCTTTGAAATCGTCCCCTGAGTAGGGCAAAGGGGCCGTCAATCACTCCCATAGCCCGCCAGCCTGTCGAGGCGTATGGGCCAGCCCGCACCCAGCCGCGTGCGAATATCCTCGCGGCTGCGGATTCCGCTGGTTGCATCTACGGCTTCCACGCAGCAAGCCCCTACGGCGGACGCCAGACGCAGCGCTGCATCTGGCGTCGCGCCGTTCAGTAGTGCGCACAGGAACCCGGCGTAAGCCGCATCCCCGGCTCCGGTGGTGCCTGCCACTTCAACCTGGAAGGCGGGCTGCCAGTAGGCCATGTTTGCCCAGGCGCCTGCATCCAACACCAAAGTCTTCAGGCGC
>DATGFK010000871.1:0-3631 GCA_035309185.1 Aggregatilineales bacterium | reverse complement strand
GGCTTTGCAGGCCACCAATACCTGGGACTGGCTAACCTACTTCCTGCTGGGCATCCTGGGTTTGTTTTTCGCCATGTGGCTGCGGCGCAATCCACTCTGTAGGCAAACGCTGGTTGGCTACGCGGGGCAGATTGTCACCTTTGTGGCAGCAAGTGGCGTCTTCGCCCTTCCCTTTACGACCTACTGGGCGACTGCTTACCTGGGCAGCAATGCAATCCAATCCTTCACCGGGACGAAGACGCCGATCTGGGCTTACCTGGATATGAACGGGATATTCATTTTTATCCTGGTGTCCTTCCTGATCTGGCAAACGGCACGGCTGCTGCGGCGTGTCTATGTGCGCGACCTGGCCGGGCGCGGTAAGTGGCTCGTCCTGTTGGTAGCTGCCATCGGCCTGACGCTCCTGGCTGCGATATTCATGACCGTCGCCCCGCTCAAAATCTGGCTGTTCAGCCTGCCAATCCCATTGGCGCTGCTGTGCCTGCCGCTGTTTGTCTGGTGTGGAATCCTGTTCCTGATGCCTGATCAGAGCCGGGAACTGCGTGTCATTTACGCCCTGACCGGGCTGGCGCTTGCCATCTCGCTCGGAGTCGAAGTCGTCGTGCTGGGCGCCGACATTGGCCGCCAAAACACGTTCTTCAAGTTCTACTTACAGATCTGGATGCTGCTCAGCGTGTGCGCTGGCGTGGCACTGGCCTGGCTGCTAACCGCCGCCTGGAACTGGCGCCCGGTTACGCGGGTGCTGTGGCTGACGGCGACGGCCCTGCTACTGGCGTTGGGCGGCCTATATCCGATCATGTCCACACAGGGCAAGATCGCGATGCGAATGGCCTTTAATGCGCCGCACAGCCTGGACGGCGATGCGTATATGCCTTTTGCCACGTACTACGAAGGCTCCGTACCGATCCCGATGGCCGACGATCTCAAAATGATCCGCTGGTTCCAGGACAACGTAAGCGGCACCCCGGTGATCCTGGAAACGCATGAATACCCATCAGAATACAAGTGGGATGGGCGCATCTCGATCAACACGGGCCTGCCGACCATCCTGGGCTGGCGCTTCCACCAACAGCAGCAGCGCACGGTTGATCCGTTACCGAACCTCGTCGTGCAGCGGGCGCTTAACGTGTCGGCCATGTATAACAATACCGATGTACCGACCGTATGGAATATGCTTCAGTTCTACCACGTGCAATACATTGTCGTCGGCAAACTGGAGCGCGCGGTCTTTGCGCCGGAGGGACTCGCCAAGTTTGACCAGATGGCGGAGCGAGGGCTGCTCAAAGTGGTCTACGAGAACGCGGGCGATCACATCTATTACGTGGTGCCTGGCGCAAGCCTGCCAGCGGTCAACGTAGGTGGATAGGCGGGTTGCACGATAATAACTAATATCAGAACAAATAACGGAGATGACCACGGCCAGGAGATTTTAGGCTCCGGGCCGCACCTTGAAGCGGAGAGCTTATGTTGGATTGGATAGCACGCGAAGGCGGGGCCGTTCTAAGCTGGTGGCTGATCGCTACGCTGGCCGGGATTGCCGTATATCCGCTGTTTTTCCGGCTGGTCGGCGCACTTCCGGGGCGTGGCTATGCGCTGGTGCGCGCCGCCGGGGCGATGCTCATTGGCTACGTGTATTGGATTGTCAACATCCTGGGTTTGCTGCGCAACACACCTGGCTCGATTGTCCTGGTATGGCTGGCCGTCGCCATCGCAGCCTGGGCAGTTTACTACTCCTGGCGTGACCGGCCTTCCCTGATCGGTTGGCTGCGCGATCACCGGGCGCTGATCTTCAGCACTGAGGCCATCTTTGCCCTGTTCTTCGTTGGATGGTGCATCGTGCGGGCGCTCAATCCTGACCTGAGCGGTACAGAACATCCAATGGATATGGCCTTCCTGAGCGCCAGCCGACACAGCGCGTTTTTCCCGCCCTCCGATCCCTGGATGAGCGGGTACGCCATCAGCTACTACCATTTTGGCTACATCCTGATGAGCATGTTTGCCAACGTCAGCGGTGTCAGCAACGGCATCGCTTTTAACCTTGCCATCAGCATGATCTTTGGACTGGCGGGCGTGTCGGCCTTTGGTGTCGGATACGATCTCGTGGCGTCACGGCTGCTTACCCGCATCCAATCTTCCACGCAACCGCCGAGACAATGGCCCGCCCTGGCGATTGGGACGCTCACGGCAGTGATGTTCCTCGTCATGGGCAACCTGGGCACTGCCTTCGTGGAAGTACCCTACCAGGCAGGCGCGATCCCGGCTAATTCGTCTTACCTATCCTGGCTCGATCTCAAGTACCGTCCGGCTGATCTCAGTGGCTGCACGTCGAGCGGCAGCGCCAACCCTTACTCGTGGGGCTGCGGCTGGTGGTGGTGGGCCTACAGCCGCGTCCTCAACGACTATGACCTGGGCAGCCCGGCCAGCGCCAACGGGACGGCAGTCGCGGCCCGCAGCATCGGCGACGTGATCACAGAAACGCCAACTTTCAGTTTCACATTGTCTGACCTGCATCCGCACGTCATGGCGCTGCCTTTTGCGATGCTGGTCGTGGGACTGTCGTTTAATCTTGTCCTCGTAAGGCGTCGCCTGCTGTGGTGGGAGCTGGGACTCTACGGCATTTTTGCGGGCGGAATGCTGTTCCTCAATTCGTGGGATGGCGTGTATATCGTGTTTGTGGTGGGCGCAGAGGTGCTGCGGCGCCTGATCGCCAACGGCACGGGCCGTCTCACAGGACGCGATTGGCGGGGGGTCGTAGGAATGGGCGCCGCGCTGCTGGTACTGACTGGCGTACTCTACCTGCCGTTCTTCCTTAGTTTCCGCTCCCAGGCGGGCGGGCCGCTGCCGAATCTGTTGTGGCCCACCCAGTTCCAGCAGTTCTTCATTATGTTTGGTACGTTCATCGTCATCCTGGGCGGGTTCCTGATCGCGGAGATGCTGCGCGCAGGCAACAGCCTGAACGTACGCGGCGCACTGGAAGTCCTGGGCTACGGACTCGGTCTGAACGTGCTAGCCTTTGCATTCCTGGCGATCCTGGCCCTGACCAATCCAGAAATCCACGGTATCGTGTTTGGCGCAGTGGATACGTCCGGTGGATTTTTGCCTGCCCTGGTATTGCTCTTGCAGCGGCGCGAAATCGGCCTCGTCACCGAGGGAATCCTGGCTCTGTTCATCTTTGGCGTTGTGGCACGGCTTTTTAGCCGTGAACCTCGCGCTGAGAACGGCCAACCGGAGCAGGCACATGCCGTCATCACCTATTCTCCGGCGACAGGTTTTGTCCTCCTGCTGATTGGCGCGGGGGCAGTGCTGACTCTCGCCACGGATTTCTTCTATCTGCGAGATGGCTTCGGCAACCGCATGAATACCGTTTTCAAGCTGTACTACCAGGGTTGGCTGCTGTGGAGCGTGGCAGGCGCTTATGGCTTGTGGTCCCTGTTCGCCGAGCCGGTTCCCGGCGTGGCTGGCCCGGTCGTGCGCCGCGTGTTTGGCATTGCCGGGACCCTGCTAATCGTGGCTGGTATGGCTTTCCCCATCGCTACGGTGACGACTCATGCCATCAGAGATGGTGGACACTTCGAGGCCAATGGCTCTCCTATGACGCTGGACGGCGGCAAAACTATCGCCTCTGGCGCCG
>DATGFK010000870.1:0-8940 GCA_035309185.1 Aggregatilineales bacterium | reverse complement strand
TTCGCCCAGGGCAATCCAGGGTACTTTGTTGACATGCTGAAGGCCAGGGTTATTCGGATCGTAGGTTGCCAGCAGCAGTAGACCCAGGGCGAACGTAACGATCATGAAGCCCAGCGTCACCCATTTGATCTGCTGTTCGCGCGCCTTTGGCATGAGCATCACAGGCAACACGCCGATCAAAGGCAGAAAAACAATTGCACTTACCAAGATGTCATTGGTCATCGCCAAAAACTCTCCGTGTTAGCGTTGAAGCACTTGCCGGATCAAAGGCAGGAGGATCAGCAGTAGAACGAGGAGGACGCCGATCAGGACGGTAAAGGCGTAAGTCCGCACATAGCCGGTTTGGATGCGCTTGATTTGCCGACCGAGCCATTGAATGCCCTTACCAATGTCCATGAACCCGCCATCTATGAAGCCCTTGTCGAAAGGGCCGCTCAGGAAGGCCGCCATGCCATTGAACCCGGCGACAATTACCGAATTGTGGACGTAATCGTGCCAGAACTGCCAATCGAGCTTGTCGGCCAGCCACGCGGCAGCGCGGTTGTAAGGCTGCTCAATCAGCGCGCCATAGAACTCGTCGAAGTAAAGTTTACCATTTGCGATCTCAAACAGGCCGCGCGTAGCGCCCCTTTCCAGTTGGTCGAGATTTCCTTCGGCCAACGCTTGTTTTCCATAGATCGTATGCGCCAGCCAGATTGCGCCAAGTGCCACCGCCAATGTTAACAGGGCCAGCACCAGGTTAACCAGGTTAAACGGCACGCTGCTGGCGTAGCTGACGGTTGCTTCCAGCGCTTTTCCCATCGTCTCGGCAGCGATGCCAGGCAAAGACCAGGGGAAATTAAGCAGTCCCCCAAATACAGACAACACTGCCAGGATAATCAGCGGTAGTGTCATGAAGCCGTTGCTCTCGACAGCGTGATCGGCTGCGGCGGTGCGGGATTTGCCCAGGAATACCAGGTTGATTTGCCGCCACATGTAGAAGGCGGTAAAGCCTGCCGCGATGATCAGCAGCAGCAGAGCAAACCAGCCTTCCAACCGCCCTTCGGTTGTCGCTGCGTACAGCGCGCGGCCAATGATTTCGTCCTTTGACCAGAACCCCGCCAACGGGAAGATACCCGACAGCGCCAATGTTCCAATCAGGTAAGTCCAGAAAGTGATGGGCATTTTGGCGCGCAGACCACCCATATTGCGCATATCCTGCGCATCGAAGACCGGCTCGGCGTGTTCGGCAGCATGTTCGCCTTCATGCGCATGGGCGTGGTTATCCTCCCCGTGCGCTGCGTGGGCGAGATGTTCACCGTGCTCCATACCATGAATGACCGAGCCGGAACCGAGAAACAACAATGCTTTGAAGAAGGCATGGGTCACTAGGTGGAACATGGCTGCGGTATATCCGCCCAGGCCCACTGCCGCTACCATAAAACCTAACTGGCTGACCGTACTATAGGCCAACACCTTTTTGATGTCCCACTGGCCGAGCGCGATGTAGCCTGCCGCTACCGCCGTTCCCGATCCGATCACGGTGACGACCATTGAAGTGAGCGGCGCGGCGTGGAACAGGACGTTGCTGCGCACCATCAGGAAAATTCCCGCTGTGACCATCGTGGCAGCATGGATGAGCGCGCTGACGGGGGTTGGGCCGGCCATTGCGTCAGGCAGCCACACAAAGAGCGGAATCTGCGCACTCTTTCCAGTAACGCCCAGCAGCATGAACATAGTAATGAGTGTGACCACCGTTGTCAGCGGCAGGGTATAAGGGCCGATAGCGACTGTGCGGTTGCCATCCTGGAGCCATTGGTCGGCGAGGATGAATACGCCGTGAGTGCCAATTCCACCATTCTGTGCAAAACTGACGTTTTGAATATTGGCGGTCAGTTCGGGATGGTAGGGCATTTCGCCTGGCTTGTAATAGTCCAGCGTGCCAAACGTCCAGAAGGTCAGGAAGATCGCGACCAGGAAACCGAAATCGCCTACCCGGTTCACGATAAAAGCCTTGCGCGCCGCGTTGCTGTTCCGCCAGCCTTCGCCGCGCGTCTTGTCGAACCAGAAGCCGATGAGCAGGAAGGAACACAGGCCCACGCCTTCCCAGCCCACAAACGTGACCAGGAAGTTGTTGCCTGTGACCAGGATCAACATGAACATCAGGAACAGGTTGAGGTACTGGAAGAAGCGTGGGAAGCGGGAGTCCCCGTGCATATAACCAATCGCATAGATGTGAATTAGCGTGCCCACGCCCGTGACCACGAGCATCATGGTCAGACTTAGCGTATCCACGCGGAGCTGCCAGGGAATGAATACGTTCGCGCCGGGGATGGTGATCCAGTTGGCGATAAGTGGCATATTGACCACGCTGGCCTCGAAGCCGTTTCCAGCAATGGCAATAGTCATAATGAGCGCCACACCAAAGGCCAGGCCCGCTGCCAGCGTCGCGAGGTACCCGACAGCCCGTTCGCCCATGTTCTTGCCAAAGAAGATGTTGATCAGCATTCCCAGGAGGGGAAAGATAATCACAAGTGGGACGAGAGAGGCGAAATTTTCCATGAGGACTTAAGCCTTCCCTTAACCTTCCATCGCGTGAAGTTCGTCAATATCAATGGTGCGTTTGGTGCGGAAGATGGCGACGATCAGCGCCAGTCCAACGGCGACTTCCGCGGCGGCGACGGTGATCACAAAGAACACGATCAACTGCCCGCCGATCTGTCCCCATTGGCGGGCAAAAGCGACCAGTGCCAGGTTTGCCGCATTCAGCATCAGTTCGATGGACATAAAGATCATGATGGCGTTGCGGCGTAGCAGCACACCCATCACGCCCATGATGAACAGGATTGCGCTGAGTAAGACAAAATATTCAACCGGTATCGTAGGAGCTTGAGGCATGGATTATGGATCTCCTTAATCGCCAGACGTTTCGGGGTTGGCCGGTGTCGTGGCGGCGCTGGTAGCCCGGTTAATGCGCAGCGCACCTTCAGTGACGATTTCACGGCGGCGCACACGCCGGACCACGTCCTCGCGGGTCAGGATGATCGCCCCGACCATCGCTGCCAGCAGTAGTAGCGAGACCAGTTCAAATGGCAACAAGTAGGTACTGAGCAGCGATTGTCCAATCGCCTGCGGGCTACCGAAGGCTTCCTGGGTTGGCACAGGAGTGGCGCGTAGCGTCAGGGGTAGGGCCACTCCACTTCCCGTAGTTTCTTGCACGAGAATCACCAGTTCGGATGTCTTGCCCTGCGCCACAAAGTCGGACAGCGGGGCCAGGCGGTCATTATCTCGCGCCCAGACCAGGCTGTAACTGCCCTTCGGCAGTGGCGTATTGACCGTACCGACCTGTCCAAAGGCTATGTTGCTAAGCAGCGGCAGTTCGCCGTGATTATCGTTCGGATCGGTGGAGTTGGCTTTGAGAGGGTTGATGTTGAGGAGACTGACCGTTGCCAGGCCAGGCGTTGCATTGACTGCTTGCAAACGGAACGTGTTGTCGTCGTTCAGTGTACTGAGGTCGGTGGGAACTGCAACAAACTGTGGCGCTTTGGGATCGCCAAGGAGTACCAGCGTTGTGGTCGTATTCTCTTTGAGCGTGATGCGTTTCGAGAGGACACTCTTCGCCTTGGTGGCAATGGGATCGGCACATGGGCTGGCCGCAGGCTGTGTGCAGGACGGATAGAGCGCTAACACGTAATCGCCTGGAAGAACCTGCCCAAATGGTGTTGCGCCGGTGTAGGCGACACTAGCCAGCGCGCGGGTGTCGTTCATGTACACGTCTAAGGTGGGCGAACCGGGCAGCGCATGGACGACGCGCAATTGCGGGTTGGGTGGTGCAGCCTTGAGCAGTCCGACATTGCCCTGAACAACGACAAACAATGCGATGACGAGGAACAGGCCGGTCAGAATCGCGCCTATAGGAGCGAGCCAACGGTAGTGTGCAGGCTGGCTGCCGAGCTTTTCTGCCCCCAGCAGCATGATCACGAACATGAACAGTACCATGATGGCCCCAGCATAGACGGTGATCTGGATCATCGCCAGGAAAGGCGCGTTTAAGAGAAGATAGAAAAACGCGACGCAGGCGAAGTTAACCACGAGAAACAGGGCGCTGTGAACTGCGTTGCGTGTGAGGAGCATAAACGCCGCTGACGCAATCGCGACAATAGCCACGACCAGGAAAATACCGAGTTCGAGACTCATTTTTTGGTGTCCGTCCCGGAAAACCTTAGAGAATGATGAGCTTGTTCAGTTTAGCGCAAATGACTCAGGATCGTCAAAAAGAGTACACGACAATATCCACAGCGGGTAATCACGCCACACAGGGAAGGAAAATTAACGGTCATAAGCCAGGATGCTACGCTTTAGAGAATTTGGCCTTGACACACCACCCTAGAGTCTACTACACTAGATATATAGCAATATAGCAGTATTGCAATACTAGAAGAGTATAACAGAATTCCCTAACCTCAACAGGAATCTGGGCCACCCTCTCCGAAGGTGTGTTTGAAGGATGCAACGAGATGAATCAAACGATCCACCAGTTCAAGGCCGAATTTTTCAAAATTCTGGGGCACCCGGCGCGCCTCGCCATCCTGGATCAACTCCGCACGGGCGAAAAGAGCGTCAGTGAGTTGCAGATCGGCATTGGCGCGGATCAGGCTATTGTCTCCCAGCAACTCGCCCGGCTCCGCAGCGGCCAAATCGTAGATACGCGGAAAGAAGGAAACTTAGTTTATTACTCCATACGCGACCCGCTTATCTTCGAATTGTTGGACGTAGCGCGCGAGATTTTTAACAACCAGCTCATCGGTACCCAGGAAATTCTTCAACAACTCAAGCAGGAACCCGAGCTGGCTGCCAAACAAACCAGCAATTGATGGATTGGGAAGAGCATCCCTGAAGTGTCAGTTCATTCTGGCCGTCTGCCATTCGTAGCATAAGGACTGTTCGAAGCAATGCAATCCATAGTTTCATCTTTTTTGTCTGCGTTTAGTCTTCCTCAGATTCTGCGGGATGAGTTTCGCGATTACAATCGCCAGGCCTTCCGCCAGGACTTGCTGGCAGGGGTCACGGTTGCTGCCGTCGCTTTGCCGCTGGCCTTAGCCTTCGGCGTCGCTTCCGGCGCAAGCGCTGCCTCTGGCCTGGTGACTGCCGTCCTGGCCGGACTGATCATCGGCGGCCTGGGTGGAGCAGCCTACCAAATTTCAGGGCCGACAGGCGCTATGTCCGCGGTGCTGATTGTTCTCTCAAGCCGCTATGGATTGCAGGGCGTGTTGATTTCCGGCATGTTGGCGGGATTCATCATATTCTTGCTGGGCGTGTTTAAGCTCGGCCAGATTGTGAACTTTATCCCTTCGGCAGTCATCGCTGGGTTTACCAGTGGAATTGCTATTGTCATTTTCATCGGGCAAATTGATAACATTCTGGGAGTCAAAACGCCCGGCGCGGACAGCAACCTGATCAAATTGCTTCACTATTTTCGCTTCGACTACACGATTAACCTGGCCGCTGTGGGCCTGGCAATTCTGGTCGTTCTGATAATGGTATTCTGGCCTAAACAGTTAAACGCACGTCTGCCGGGTTCCCTTCTGGCACTTGTAGTCGTCACGGCAATCGCTATCCTGTTCAATTTTAATGTGCCTGTAATTGGCAGCATCCCTCAGACCATTCTCCTGGATCAGCGCCTGTCATTGAACCAGATACCGTGGGATCATCTTGGCGATTTGATTATGCCTGCCTTTTCGATTGCAGCGCTTGGGGCCATTGAAAGCCTGCTATGTGGCGCCGCCGCAGGTCGCATGGCAAATCAAAAGATGGATGCCGGGCAGGAGTTGATTGCCCAGGGCCTGGGCAACATGATTATTCCCTTCTTTGGCGGCGTGCCTGCTACCGCAGCGATTGCCAGAACGAGCGTTGGAATCAAGAGCGGCAGCCGTACCAGAATGACGAGCATCATTCACTCCATTACGCTCCTGCTCGTCGTGTTGCTATTGACGCCTGTTATTTCGCGCGTTCCCCTGGCCGCGTTAGGCGGGGTGTTGGCTGTAACGTCCTGGCGTATGAACGAGTGGAACGAAATCCATGAGATCTTTGGGCGACGCTTCAAGAGCGCAATGTTTGCCTTTGCCAGCACGCTCGCTGCCACTGTCGCCCTTGACCTCACGCAGGCTATTATCCTGGGGGTCGGCCTGTCTGCCGTCATTTTCGTTTTCCAGATAAGCCAGAGCAAGGTAGTTCTATCGCCCGTTTCTGTTGATAAAATGCGCGCTGAGGGCTACGACATGCAATACCCCGCCGACAGGATCGTCGTTGCCTATATCATGGGGCCGCTATTCTTCGGTACGGTAAACACCTTTAACGCGACACTGGACAATGTGAAGGGAATGCAGGACATCATCCTGAGCCTGCGAACCGTACCCCTGCTGGATACGACTGGCATCGGCGCCATTGAAAGCCTGATCGAGCGCCTTGAAGGGAATGGAAACCGTGTCTATCTCAGCGGTCTGAATGAGCCGGTACGTGCGTACCTTGAACGTTCTGGTCTCATTCAACGGCTGGGCGAAGACCGCATCTTCTGGAGCGCTTTGGAGGCGATCATGGCTGCCGATCATTATCGTGCGCGAATTGCCCCACACGCTGATCCAGTCCGCTCGTAGCCGCCAGCCCGTAGCGCTCCTCTGGATGGGTATTCAGGTATTCCAGGCTCTGGTGGCGGAAATACGTATTGTACAGTTCCGCATAGTGGCCGCCTTGCGCCAGAAGCGACTCGTGATTGCCAGTCTCAATAATCGCGCCTTTTTGCAGCACGATGATGCGGTCCGCCGCGCGCACTGTGGATAGCCTGTGGGCGATCAGGATAGATGTGCTTCGACTCAAGATCAGGTTCAGCGCCTGCTGAATTTGCGATTCCGTGAATGGATCAATACTTGCTGTCGCTTCGTCGAGGATAAAGATCGAGGGAGCCTGAAGCAGCACACGGGTCAAGGCGACAAGCTGCCGCTGGCCCATCGAGAGATGCGATCCGCGTTCACCGACATCGCTTGTCAAGCCGTTGGGCAAGGTATCGAGCCATTCACCGGCACCGATGCTGCGTGCTACAGCGTCAACCTCCTCTTCCGTTGCAGTCGGGCGTGTGTAGCGTATATTGTCTAACACCGTACCACTGAACAGGAACGGGTTTTGTGCCACAACGCCCAGGTGACGCCGGAGCTGCGGAAGGTCGAGGGTACGAATGTCGCGCCCGTCAATGCGGATTGCGCCGCCCTGAAATTCATAGAAGCGGGCAATCAGCTTGGCGATGCTCGACTTGCCTGCGCCTGTATGCCCCACAAAGGCGACAGTCTCTCCAGGCGCGATGCGGAGACTAAGATCTGGCAGGACAATTTCCTGATCGCTGTACTGGAACCGAACCTGATCGAATTCGACCTCACCACGCAGCGATGGAACCGGCTGATTATCAGACTGGATGACGACTGCAGGCGCATCAATCAAGGCAAAAACCCGCTCGGCAGATGCCAGCCCTGCCTGCACCTGGCTGCTAAACGAGGCGATACTGCTCAGGGGATCCCAGAACTTATAGACGGACTGCAAAAACAGATACCAGGCTCCGGCGCTGATCACGCCGCTGATGACGCTCCGTGCGCCAAAGAACAGTAAAGCGGCTGTTCCTAATCCCGCCAGGACGTGCAGGGTGGGATAGACCATCGCAATAATCAGGCCGCGCCGCAGGTTCACATGATAGGACTGCTTGTTCACGCGGTCAAATTCGTCGTAGATCGTGGCTTCCTGGCGAAAGTTCTTGGCTACTGCGATCCCCGCGACGGATTCCTGGATATTGCCATTGACGTTCGCCAGCATTCGGCTGGCCTGACGACTCACTCGCCGCGCCAGGTTACGATACATCAACGCGCTGCCCAGGATCAACGGGATCATCAGACACAAGATCAAGGTCAGGCGCCATTCGGTGAAAAACAGGATCGCCAGGAGCAAAATGAGCACCGCGAACTGGCTAATCAGGTCAGTGACCAGCACAATCATCTGTGCGAAATCCTGCGTATCCGACGTGATCCGGCTGACGATCTTGCCTGAGCTGAATTCATCATAGAAGGACATGTCGCGCGATACGGCAGACTTGAAAGCATCCTCGCGCATTTGCCGCACGATGTCGCCAATGGCCCGCCCGGTCGCCCGCCGACGGAACAGGTTGGCTGCCCAACTGCCTATTGCGGCGACGAACACGGCCCCTGCTACTAATGCCATGAGCGCCGCCGATGGATTTTGCGCCAGCATCCCCACGCCCTGAGCGACGATGACCGGCTGCAATAGGTCAGCGAGGCTGATCAGTACGACGGTGAAGCCAATGACGGCAAAGTAGCGCTTTTGCGCGCCGAAGTATGAACGTAAGCGCCGCACAAGGTCGGCATCTGAATAGTTGCGATCAAAAGATTCCTGATCGAGTCCTTGCCAGGCTCCTGACATAAGATTGAGATTCCTAACTACCCGCTTGTAGAACGGTATCCGTCGCAAAGATGCGGCGGTATGGCTCGGAAGATTCCAGCAATTGCTCGTGCGTACCGCGGGCCACGATCTTCCCCAGGCGCAGCACGATAATCTGGTCGGCCCATCGGATTTGTGATAGGCGGTGAGTGATCAGGAACGTGGTACGTCCCTGCGTCGCGCGATAAATGGCCCGCTGGATCTGGTCTTCCGTAGCGCTATCTATGGCACTGGTTGAGTCGTCGAGGATCAGGATTCGCGGATTGTTCAGCAACGCCCGTGCCAGGGCGATCCGCTGGCGCTGCCCCCCGGACAGCGTGACGCCTCGCGATCCAATCACCGTTTGATAGCCGTCTTTGAAGGCCACAATGAAGTCATGCGCCTGCGCTGCCTGAGCGGCAGCCACAATCTGTTCGGGATCTGCGCCTGGCGTGCCAAACGCGATATTTTCGGCAATCGTCCGAGAGA
>DATGFK010000869.1:0-4127 GCA_035309185.1 Aggregatilineales bacterium | reverse complement strand
CAAATTCAAAGGTGTCTATGACCTGTTCCGGGGCGGCAATCGAGTGATACACGCCATGAAAGGCGAATTCGTTCCCTTGCGAGTCGCGCTCGACGTAGCGCCACTGGCCGCCCGCGCGCACGTCCATCTTATCTACGAGGGTGGTGTGCTCACGCCTGCCCCACCACTGCGGAATGTAGCTGGGATCACTCATGATTTTGAAGACCAGTTCACGCGGCGCGTCGAACACGCGCGTCATGACGACTTCCTGCTTGCCCTTTTCAGCGATCAGTTTGGCTTTCATCAGAATCCGTCTCCTTTTCCAGTTCTTGCAGTTCGACCAGAAGCTTGTCCATGCGCTCAAAGCGAGCCTCCCACAGATGGCGATAAGCTTGCAGCCAGGCATCCAGTTCAGCCAGCGGCTCCGGGCGGATTTCGTACCAGTGACGCTGCGCATCCTGGCGCACACGCACCAATCCGGCCTCGCGCAGCACACGCAGTTGCTTGGAGACTCCCGGCTGGCTGATCTGCAAGCGGTCCGTCAGCTCGCCGACCAGGTGAGGCCGTTCGCGGAGCATGTCCAGGATTTGTCGGCGAGTTGGGTCTGCCAGGGCCTCAAATATCGTCATCATACAAATAGTATACCATATTGGTTATATAACTGTCAAGGTATATACAGATCAACCAGAGGCCCTCACATTGCGCGATAGGGCGCACCGCCCTATAATCTGCACATTCTGTGCGTCCGGTTGAGGACACAATGGTTCGAATTTTGGAGGCTTCACAATGAGCTTCGGTGATGTGGCTGCCCGCATGAAGAAAAAGCAAGAAGACGCTGCCCCGGCAGCCCCCGCCGTGCGCGATCACGACGAGATACATGCGCTGCGGGCGCGTATCCTGGGCGTGCTGCTGCGCGATGCGCGTCTGAGCAAAGGCGTCAGTGAAGCTCAGCTTGCCTCGGCACTTAACCTCAGCGAAGACGACGTGCAGGCCTGGGAATTCGGCCAGCAGGCGCCCACCCTGCCACAGATTGAGATCATCGCCTATCACCTGGGCGTGCCGGTCAGCCATTTCTGGAACACGAAGACCATTTCTAGCGAAGAAGCCGAGCGCGTCGTTCCGGAGCAGGAATACAACGAACTGCGCAACCGCCTGATCGGGGCCAAGCTGACGATGGCCCGCCAGGAGGCGAAGCTCAGCCAGGAAGAACTCGCCAGTGCGACTGGCCTGAGCGCAGATCAGATTGCGGGCTACGAACTGGGCGAAAGCCTGCCCTTTCCTGAACTGACGACCTTCTCGACGGCGCTGCGCAAGCCGCTGTCCTTCTTCATGGAGGGCACGGATCGTGTGGGAAGCTGGCTGTCCATGCAGGAAGAGTACCAGCGCTTCAGCGAACTGCCCGAAGAGATCCGCGCCTTTGTGATGCAGCCGATCCACCAGCCCTTCCTTGAGATTGCCATGCGTCTCTCGCGCCTGCCGGTCAAGGAACTGCGTGCTGTAGCAGAGGATATTCTTAATATCACGTTCTGAAATCGAACGCTTCTGCTAAACTGACAAACGTAACGTCTAAATTGTTATGCTTAAAGAATTGACTTTCAATCAATTCTAACGTATGCTCTTTTGTAGCTAAAACAAGTTGCCTACCTCGTACTTTATCTGGCAGCATACAGAAAGTTAAGCGGTAGCCAATTTGCGACGATTTGCGTTGTGTCACACCATACTACCATCAATCGGAGGCGAGCATGGCAGCAACATTCGAGACCATTCAGGAAGATATTGTTTTAAACCGTTATAGCGAACCCCTTACAGCGAACGACATCCAGTACATGACCATCAAAGACGACGAATACTCGGTCAGCCACTCAGGCCCGATCCACGTCGTCGCGGATTTCAGCGAGATCAAAGCTTTTCCATCGGGTCTGCTGACGCTGGGGCTGCGGCCCGGGATGAACAATCCCATGCGCAACCCTAAAGTTTCCTCTATCGTCGTGATCTGCAATTCGCAATTCATTAACCAGTTGGCGTCCGTGGTCTCCAGGGTAGCCCGTATTGATAAGCTGGTCGTGGTTAAAAACTGGGACGAGGCGCGAGCTGAACTCGGCAAAGCGTCCGAGTCTTACAAGGCGCACGGCGCACAGGAAGACGCGCAACTTCACACAAACTGATGCAGTCCCGGCACCAACTACACAACTAGAATTCGATAGCGTATCGTCTTCAGTTCCGGGCTGTGTTTTGCTCTATTTCTCATAGATTGGGGGCCAGCATGGGGGCATCCTTTGAGATCCTTCAGGATGACATCATTGCAAACCGATATCGTGAACCCCTCACTGCCGACGACATCCAGGCCATGATGAAGCAGGATGATGACTACGCGCGCAGCCATGTTAATCGCGTCCACATCGTCGCCGACTTCAGCGACATCAAGATGTTTCCAGTGGGGCTACTGACGATTGGGATACGTCCCACTTTGAATAACCCGGTTCATAATCCGAAAATAGGTTCTATCCTCGTGATCTGCAACTCGCCGTTCCTGACCCAGCTTGTCAGCGTAGTATCGAGGGTCATTCACATTAACAAGCTGGGCGTTTCCAAAGACTGGAACGAAGCGAACCTTGAACTCGCCAAATTGTCCCAATCCTACCGCGTAGGTCGCGTCTGAAGTCTGGTTCGGGCAAAGACTTTTCTTTTGTTGAGCCGGGGATTGTTCCCCGGCTCAGCGTGGCGTTTGACGCCATCATTGTAACGGTGTGCTCAGTTCCACAAAGGGCGATGCGGCGGAGCGGTAGCGGTTGGTACTGAGCTGCCAGTACCACGTCGCGCTGATCTCGTATTCCAGGCCCGTGATGTAACGCTCGATGGCTTCGACCGTTTGTGCATCGAGCCGCGCCGAGCGCCAATCTGTGCCCCTGGCTTGCGCCACACTCTTTTGAAAATCCCTCGTGGCATCGTTGATCAAGTCAACAGCCTTTTGCAGCGATTGGGCCACACTGAGATGCTCCGTCGTCTGGATGACCTGCACCAGGTTCATGAGCAGCCCTTGCTCGGTGACTTCCTTGTGGTAGGAGAACAGATCGTTGCTCAGGCTTCCAATGCGCGCCACGTCCAGGCGTAACTGGCCGATAACCGGCAGGTTGATCACGCGCTGCGGGAGATAGGCATTGTTGGCAAACTCGATAAAGTCAACGGTGGGGTACATACCCGAAGTCCGTTCGCGCACATGGATGTAGCCTGGAACGGACTGTGCCTGGGCGTTCCAGCCGTACATATTGGGCAGTACAGAGCTGTACAGATGCTCCGACAGGGATTCGCTGAAGCGGTTTAGCCAGCCCACCGGCGCGAGGCCATCCATTTCCTGGCGGATGTGCAGGAAGGCCCCGATCGCGGCATCGCCTTCGGCCCCTTCTGGCACAGATTTTACAGAGAAGGCGCTGCAACAGCCTTCGATCTCCGTAAAGACTTCGTTGGCCGTGGCTTCCAGGCCCTGCGAAGAGGTGAGGTCGCCATAGACATCGTCTATGTAGAACAGGAGCGTAAGCATCTTGCCCATGACGACGAGCCGTTCAAGGCTGGTCTTGGGGTACAGGTATGAAGCCGTGCCCAGGACTAGCTTGATTCCGGGAATGTAGATGCCGGACTGCCTGGCCCAGGCGAGTACGGTTGTCTCGGCGGTTGAGGCGTGTGGATTGACAAACGGTGTGTGGCTTGATTTGGCAATGAGAAGCTGGTTCAAAGACAGCGCGGGGCGAGACTCAGTACGCATATCGCGTTCTCCTTAGCTTGTTTACTAATACTACCGTTGGGATTTGTACTTCCAGGTAATGACGTTACGCGCTAAGGAGGAAGTAACGTTAAGGACGCTTATCATCATAAGCTATGATTTTCACTTTTCATAGGGTGAACTGTCATAATGGTGTCATAAAACAATGTGACATTTGTCCCTTGGCGCTGCCGAAATCATTCCAGGACAACGCGATATGCCGAAAGATGGGCTATATGCAAGCTTCCTTGGTGGCCCAGGCTTTTGGGCCTTTGATACCAGATTCACATAAACACTGTCGCAAAAGAACCTCACCCAACCCTCTCCATAACATAGTTCACGGTCGGACACTTTTAAGGGGAGGGGGTTCGAGAAAGACAAAAAAGGGCTG
>DATGFK010000868.1:0-7338 GCA_035309185.1 Aggregatilineales bacterium | reverse complement strand
CAGCAGGGTGAAGACATTTTCCGGATCGCCCTTCAGTACGGGACGACAGTCGAAGCGATTGCTGCCGCCAATGGCATTTCCGATCCCTCTCACATCTTTGTGGGCCAGGTGTTAATTATCCCAACAGCATCAAACGCTCCTGCCGGGCCTGCGACTCCAACCTCGCAGCCGCCCACACCCGTTCAAGGGGCGACTCCTGTTCCACCAGCGCCACAGCCACCCGCTGGAAATGTCTATTATACCGTGCAGGCTGGCGATACCCTGTCTATCATTGCCCGCAAATTCGGCGTATCCTATGCGGACATGCTGACGGCAAATCCCCTGGCTGACCCCAATCACATTGAACCCGGCCAGCAGATCGTCGTACCTGGCACCAATTCCCCGGTAGGAAACGCGACGGTTCCTGATTCGCCCAGTTTCCCACCGCCTGGATTGCAGTCACCGACCTTACAGTCGCCAACGATCGTTCCGCCGACAATTGTCCCACCTGCGCCTCAAACTCAACAGTCCAGTTCCAGCCAAACTTACGTTGTGCAGCCAGGCGAGGGCCTTGCGGCCATTAGCCGTAAGTTTAATGTCCCGTGGCCGACCATTGCTGAGGCGAATAATATCACCGATCCTAACACTATCTATGCAGGCATGACCCTGACCATCCCTGGCGCATCCGTGCCAGTGACGACTATGGAGACCAGCGCGGGCGCGCCGCCTGGCCCGTCAGCCCAGGCCCAATCAGATAAGTCCATTCTGGTCGTTCTTCATGAACAGCGTGTATACGCCTACCAGAGCGGCGCCTTGATCCATACCACGTTGGCTTCGACGGGCCTGCCAGGAACGCCAACTGTGCTGGGTACTTATCAGATTTACCTCAAATACACGGCACAGCTTATGGTGGGGCCGGGATACTATCTGCCCGGTGTGCCGTGGGTCATGTATTTCTACGAAGGCTATAGCCTGCACGGCACTTACTGGCATCATAACTTCGGGCACCCGATGAGTCATGGCTGTGTCAATTTGCCAACCGATGAGGCCCTGTGGTTCTATAACTGGGCAGATGTGGGTACAACCGTACAGGTTGTCGCCTAATGACAGAGGCGGCGGATTGGGTCGCCAGTCGCATTATAGAGCGCTATGGCCGTCCAGGGCGGGTCGCCTACATGGTGATGTTCCGTCTCCAAAATAGTGCAGATTTTAGCCATATCGTCCCGCCACGGGAGTCGATTGTAGCGGCCTGGATAGACGCTGGAAGCGGCCTGCTACCCGCTACGGCAGAGTCGGCCCTTGAACGCTGCAAAATTCTGCAAGCTGTCCATACGCTTGCCAGAGCACCGCATCAAATGACCGCCGACGAGCGGCGGCAAATGATGGCCCGCAGCGTTCTCTTCAGCGTACAGCAAACGGCCACCGATCTGGTCGAAGTTCGCCTGATCAGTCGATCCCTAACCTTTTCGCCCAAAGGTGACCGCGAGGCCAACGAACAATGGAAGCCCGGCAGCGAAGGCTGGTATTCAGCCTACCGTCCACGCGACGAAGACGACGAATAAGTCTGGCATTTGGCTGAGTTAACTTCTGCTGGCGGTGGGCAAAGACCGTGAAGATTGCCGCGTAGATAGGGAATGGCGCAAGCAGCCCCGCGAGATGCGCGCCCAGCGCGGGTGAGAGTTCAGTCAGCAAGATCACAATTAACGTCGCCACGATCAGCGTGGGCGTCAGTATCAACTTCAGCGTCAACGTATCTATTTTGCAGCCAGGCTCAAGAAGTTATGTTCAGTGGCGCACCCGCGTCCACCATCTGGGCCTTCAACGCTCGGATCAGATCGGATACGCCGACACGCAAGTTTAGCCCGCGTTGACCGGCGTTGACACAGATACGATCCTGTTTTGTGGCCGTTTCGTCGAGATAAACGTCCCAGTGCTTAGCAACGAGCGCCAGCGCGCCGATCCCGCCGACCTTGAGGCCGGTAAGCTTTTCGGCCTCGGCGTGGGGAGCCATGCTAACTTTCTTGTCGCCGATTGCTGCCGCAAACTTCTTGAGATCAAGCTGGTTCGTCGCGGCGACCATCATCAGCACCGGTTTGCCATTGCTCCGCAGCACCACCAGGGTCTTGTACACTTGTTCAGGCGGCATTTGCATGGCAGCAGCCGCTTCGGCTGCATCATGGATCGCAGAATCGTAGGTGAGAACCTCGTAAGGTACCTTCTGCGTTTCCAGAAAACGCATCGAATTGAGTTTGTTCTTCTCACTCATGGCGCATGTTTTGTTGACTTGCCGTCGGAATTTTGTCCTTGATCAGCACACTGAGTGCAGCGGGCATGACCTCGAACTTTACCGCTGGCCCTGCCCGGCTTTCGCCGTCCAGCTCGACGGGCATTGGCCCACCTTCCGGATCGATTTCTACCATACGGGCACGGCCCACATGGACATCCGAGCGCTTGAGATGTGCCCCGCTATAAACCGAATTGAAGGCTACCATCGCTTCTAGCCTCGGAATGCCCTCGAAGAGTACCACGTCGAAGAGTCCATCATTGTAGGCGGCATTGGGCGCAATGTGCATACCATGCCCAAAGTTCTGCCCGTTGGCAACCACGACTGCGTAGGTCTTGCCTTCGTACCAGTCTTGACCATCCAGTTTGACCTTCACTCGTGGCGGCTTGTACGAAATGAGCGCCTCAAGCGTACTGACATAAAACGTCCAGGGACGGCGCCGCTTGAGTTGATTGACCTGGGTGGCGATGACTCCACTGATCCCGGCGCTGGCGATGTTTAGAAAATGCAGCGTTTCGCCGTCGCTGAGGGTTACGAGTCCCAGGTCGAGCGGAACCGGATGAGCGTCTTTGATCCAGCGCACAGCCTCCGCAGGCGTGAAGGGTACCCCAATCGTTCGTGCCCAGTCCTGGCCTGTGCCGATGGGCAGGCTGCCAAAGGTCATGTGCGGGCCGTCGGGATACAAGCGGTTGATGCGCGCCAGTTCATTGATCAGGGCGTGATTGGTACCGTCGCCGCCAATGGCAATGACGCGCGTTAAATTCGCCGCGCGGGCTGATTCAAGATGCCGGGCCACTTCGTCAGGATGCTGGGTAACGGCGACGACCAGTTCACCGAGTTCTTCCCAGAGCATCGGCTCAATTTTGCTCCAAAGTTTTCCGGCGCGGCCACTGCCTGCGTTCGGGTTCAAAATAATCAGAGTTTTCACAAGATTCTCGGCTAAATTTCTTTTTCTGTAAACGCATTATAGCAGCAAGGTTCCGCCGGTGCGCAACCTGGGAGGGCCATTCGGCGTATAATTCGTTAAAGACCCTGGAACATGGAGACTAAACGATGTCTGGCATATTTGGAATATTCGCCCGTATTTTGGCAGAGTCGATCCTCGTTCGCCTGATCAACAAACTCATTACGACGATCTCGCGCGGACGAATCTAAAAGCGCCTCCAACCCGGGGACGTGGGCTTCTTTACCGCGCAAATTGTAGAAAAGAGGGCGGGCCTGTGTCCCACCCTCCGTTAGCTTTGCCTTATTTTCGTTCCGTCAGGGCTGCCTGCCTATTTGGCAGCCGGTATGAAATGCGCCCCATAGCTGTTATCTTTGGCGTTGCTCGAGTTGGTCAATTTCTTCATGAACAGACCATCCGGCGTTGCGATGTATAGGTCAAGCGCATTTCCATCCCGGTTTGAAGCGAAGGCGATGTAAGTGCCATCCGGCGACCAGGCGGGCGTAGTATTATTGGAACGCTCGCCTCCCACCGAAACCAGGTTTGCGGTGAAAGGGTCGCTCAGGGAAATGTAATACACGTTCGGGAAGCCATCTTTGGTCGAGACAAAGGCAATCTTTTTGCCATCCGGTGACCAGGCCGGGTTATAGTTCGCGCCACTGAAATTCGTCAAAGTCTGGGCAGATTTGCTCGCCAGGTCATACTGGGTAAGCTGAAGGAAATGTTGGCCCTGGCTGACGTCTTCTGCGTAAACCAATGACTTGCCATCTGGCGACCAGGCGGGATCGCTATCCTCTACTTTGTTGTTGGTGATCTGTTGTTGCCCGGAACCATCGGCATTGATCACGTAGATCTCGCGGGTGGTTGGATCGTCGTTCGATGCGCTTGCCGCAAAGGCGATCTTTGAGTTGTCTGAAGACCAGTTCACCCCGGATAGATGTTCGCCATTAAATTTCGTAATGGCTTTTCCACCGTTTCCGCTCAGATCGCCCACAAAGACCTGTTCCTTGTCCTCGGCGACGCTCACGTAAGCCAGTTGCCCATTGTTGGAGACTGCTGGCGAGAAAAACGCCTTGCTGGATTCGGTTAGCAGGGGCCTTTCTCCCGTCCCATCGGCTGAGATTGTGTAAAGATCGCTCTGGTTGGTCGTATTGCGACCTTCGCCTGTAAAGACGAGTTTATAGGTGTTCAACGGTGTCAGGGTCGGCGACGGCGTAAACGTCGGGAAGGGCGTCGAGGTCAATGCGGGAGTGGTGGTTGGAAACACAACGGCGGGAAGCGTGACAATCGTTCCCTGCGGGCGGGCAGTTGGAGCGTTCGCGCGTGCTGTTGGAGCAGCGACCGTATTTTGAGCCACCGCGGGCGGCGCGGACTGATTGAATGCCAGGACGACGCCTACCAGGATTAACAGGATTGCCAGGCCCCCACCGCCCAGGAACAGGACAGGGTTGCGTTGGATGGAGCGCGCCAGCGGCGATGGGCGGCTTCCCCTGGCTGGAGCAGTCTCAGGTGGGCCTGATCGTGCCGCTCGTGCCTGGTTTGTGGCCGCAGCGCTACGCAATGCGGGCTGCGCCCCGGTTGGAGCCGAGGCCTGAGTCGGAGTAACTGGAGCGGCTGACTGCGGCGCCGGGCCAAGCTGCGCCAGCGCCTCCCTGGCCCGCACATTGTCCGGGTTCAGTTCGATTACGTTCTCCAGGCAGATTCGTTTCTCACGGGGTGTGTCCACAACGGAGGCGAGCCACATCCAGGCAGCTTCGTTTGAGTCATCAAGTTCGAGAACCTGCTCCAGGAGGCGCCTCGCTTCGCCCTTATTGCGGGCTTTTGCGGCGGCTATACCCGATTTCAGGAGATTTTGGACATCTTCGTTTCCCAAGATTCACTCCCCGTTTTGAGAAGGTGCTTCGCAGCATCAAGTTTAACCGCGTAGTGCGCTTTAGACTAATGGTGGGTCAACAAGAACACCACCACACCCACGACCACAAGAGCCACAACAAGCACGACCAGGATCATAATGCCAAAGCGTAGCGACGCCGATTCGCCGGTAGCGACGACGTTGTTCATCGCCGCCAGTTGTTTTTGCGCCCATTGATTGCCTGGATTGAGTTTGAGCACTGTTTCCAGGTAGCGGCGTTTATCCACGTTGTTGTCAGCCAGCGAGGCCATCCACTGCCAGGCTTCAACATTGCGCTTATCGGTGTCGAGAACTTTCCTGAAGATCACCCTGGCATTTTCTTTGTTCCCAGCTTTCGCCGTGTTTTTGCCCAGGTTCATCAGGTCTTCAAGGTTCGGATTCTTCAGATCCCCACTGTCCATAGACTTACAGCCTCTCCCTCATACAGCCTGAGTCGCGGATTCTATTGGCAGGCTATCCAGTTCCCTGTCGGATTGTGACTGATTGACTGAGTAATTTTAGGAAAGTATTCTCTCCGACATCATTGTAATATTTGGCGGAGCTTATCACGCTTGCATTTATAGCCCCAAATGGTCATAAACCGCAAGTGTTATCCCTTGCCATTTCCAGGTAAGATATGCGGGGACGGGCAGCGTCTACATTCGAGCGCAGTGACAAGAAAGATGAAATAGAGAGGGTCGCATGACAGCATTGCCAGCAAATGCTCCGATAAAGACTGACGGATTGTCAATAGATGAGGCACTCAGAAGCCCATTGCCGGTGCTTTTACTCGTCTGGAATGGCGAAACCTTACGTTCTGAAGTCAAAAATGAATTAGACAAAGCTGCTCACGATTACGCCGGGCGCATCGTAGTCATCAAGGCCGACGCCAGCCAGCTACCCGAAGTTGCCCAACGTTTTGAGCTGGGCAAGCACCCGCTGCTGATCGGGATGCTCTGCGGAGAAGTCCTGGGTCGCCGTCCGCGCCCGTGGGGTACGGATGTGCAGGGTATGGTTGAAGAACTGGCTAAACATGCGCCGCCAGCCGCGCCGCTGGCCGCTGAAGAAAAAGAAGAAAAGGCCGTCACGACGGGCAAACCAGTTCACGTGACCGACCAGACTTTCCAGAAAGAAGTTATAGACAGTAAATTGCCCGTCCTGGTAGACTTCTGGGCTGCGTGGTGTGGCCCGTGCAAACAGGTTGCGCCGATCCTGGATAAGTTGGCGGGCGAATTCGTCGGTAAAGTTCGTATCGCCAAAGTGGACGTGGATGCCAATCCCCAGCTTTCGCAGGTCTTTGGTATTCAAAGCATTCCCACGCTGATGTTTGTCAAAAACGGGAAGATCGTGGGCCAGCAGGCCGGGGCGTTACCCGAACACATTCTGCGCGATGCCATCAACCAGTTGATCGCGCTCAAAGTCTAGGACAGTCACTCCAAAAGCTCGGTACGCGGGTCGCTGTCGTCTTCGCCCAAAAGCTGAGAAACTTTGAGTTCGGCGGCATTGAGATGCTGTTCACAGATTGTCGCCAGCTCCCTCCCGCGCTCAAAAAGCGACATGGACTCGTCCAGCGATAGATTTCCGGCTTCCAGCCGGTCAATAATGCTTTCCAGTTCGCGGTAAGCATCTTCAAAACGGATTGTGGGCGATTCACTCATTCGAGCGTTCGATCCTTTACGGTAGCAACGAGATGTCCCTTATCGAATTGAATGGCAACTGAAGTGCCAGGCGCAGCATCGAGGGCACTGAGAACCCGTTTGCCATCCAGGGCGCGGGTGACGACGGCATAGCCCCGCGCCAGCAAATTGTGCGGATTGGCGAGATCGAGGGCCCGCCGGTGCGCGTGCAGGTCACGTTGCAACGTGGTCAGGTGATTTTGTACGGCTTTCGCCAGCCGTGAATGGGCCTCATCCAGGCGTTGGCGCTCATTGCGGATGTATGAAGACGGCGAAATAAGCCGCAGCTTATGCAACGCATCGTCAAGCTGATCGCGCCGTTCGGTGATCTCATACTGCGCACTGTCGGCCAGACGCAGCCGGAATTCAGCCAGGCGTTCCTTAATCTGCTCGACATCGGGCGCGATCCGCTCGGCGCCAGCAGAGGGCGTCGGCGCACGCATGTCGGCAGCGCCATCAACCAGCGTCGTGTCGGTCTCGTGTCCAACTCCGGTGACTACCGGCGCGCGTGTCTCGCGGATAGCACGGGCGATCCGTTCGTCGTTGAAGCACCACAGGTCTTCCA
>DATGFK010000867.1:0-5922 GCA_035309185.1 Aggregatilineales bacterium | reverse complement strand
GGGGGAAGGGGACAGCAATGTCCCCGACCTACCCGGTGGATAACAAGCTGGTTGCGAAGCACATGGCAGAAAGCGTTGGGATGCCCCGTATTGAGATTGTTAGCGGAGACGAGGTTGCTCGCATGTCCGACGCAGCCCTATTGAATAGAGCTAATAGAACGACCATTTTCGCAGAGGTTGACCCGAATCAGAAGGAACGCATTATCCTGGCCCTCAAAAAGCGAGGCCATGTCGTTGGCTATATGGGCGACGGCATCAACGATGCGCCACCGCTGCACGCTGCCGACGTGGGCATTTCGGTGAACAACGCCGCCGATGTTGCCAAAGACGCCGCAGAATTCGTCTTGCTCAAACAAGACCTTTCCGTCCTCCACGCAGGGATCGTCGAGGGCCGCAAGACTTTTGCAAATACGCTAAAGTACATTTTTATGGCCGTGAGCGCAAACTTCGGCAATATGTTCAGTGTTGCGGGCGCTTCCCTTTTCCTGACCTTTCTGCCCATGCTTCCCAAGCAGATTCTGCTGATCAATTTCCTGACCGACTTTCCCGAATTTACCATCGCCGGGGACAACGTGGACGAGATTCTGGTCAAGAAGCCGCGCCGCTGGGACGTGGCTTTTATTCGCCGTTTTATGCTTGTTTTCGGCGCACTCAGTTCCGTATTCGATTATCTGACCTTCGGCGCGCTTCTGCTCCTGCCGAGGATTATTCCGCTGCCCTCGGATACAAATTCGGAAGCATTGTTTCACACGACCTGGTTTGTAGAATCGATCCTGTCGGCAACTTTTGTTGTGTTGGTGCTGCGTACACGTCTGCCTTTCTTCAAAAGCCTACCCAGCCGATTGATGATTGTTGCCACGCTGATCGTCGGCGCAGTGACCGTTATCCTACCCTACACGCCTCTGGCCCATCCTCTTGAATTTGTTCCACTGCCTGGCATCTATTTGTTGGCCGTCGCGGGCATTGTTGTCCTCTATTTTTTGTCGGCGGAAGTGACCAAACGCGCCTTCTTTCGCTGGCACGAACGCCATTATCCTGATGCCTGAATGGACACTTGACCGTGCGTCGTATGTTAGTGCGATCTGTAATCTTATGAGATCCAGTAATAGATTCTCATAGGATTCCAATGGGAAGCCCATTGTCATTTCATCTTGGAGGTGAAAGCTATACATAAGCCCCAACGATAAAACCTGAAAGGGTATGCGATGTGTTGCGGGGATGGTGTGCGCGAATACGTGCATCTGCTCGATTAGGAGACTGGAGGCACAACCTATGCCCGTCCGAGAAATTCCACGCGAGCAGTGGGTCAGCTTTTTCAATCAGTTCAGCGAATCTCACGCGGGATGGCTGGTGTACCTGGAAGAGGTTGGCAAGCGAGTCGGTACAGAGGTCGAGATCGACAATGTACCGCTGGGAGGTATCAATGCCGACCTCAAAGATGGCGAACAGGCCATCACAATCTCACTGGGCAGTTCTTCACGCGACAGTGGAGATCACGTTATTGAAGGTGTGACCCATGTCCGCCTGACCCAGTCCGCCGAAAATGACGACGAAGAACTGGAAATCGAGGCGAAGGATGGGACGATCACCCTTATCCGCGTCCAGGCGACTGCTGCGGGCGGCGCTGGACGCAGTGGCTATGCAAGAAGTAGATAGAAGCAGATAGAGGAGAGAATCTCATGAAAACGTGTGGACAGGTCATGACCAGGGACCCAAGAAGCTGTCTCGGCAATGAATCGGCTCAGCAGGCGGCGCAGACGATGAAGCGGGAGGACGTCGGTTCTATCCCGGTCGTACAGGATCAACAGAGCAAACACCTGATCGGCATTGTGACGGATCGCGACCTGGCGGTGAACGTGGTAGCCGAGGCACGCGATCCGCGTTCTACGCGCGTCCAGGATGTAATGACAAGCCATCCCGTTACCTGCCACGAAACTGACGATCTTAATAAGGCTATGGACGCGATGGCGCAGCACCAGGTACGCCGCATCCCCATCGTAGATAACAACAATCGCCTGGTGGGCATTGTGTCACAGGCTGATGTCGCCACGCAAAGCAATGCGCCGAAGAAGACCGCCGAGGTGATCGAGAAGATCTCGCAGTCCGAAAAGCCAGCGATGCACTGAGCAGCGGGCCTTCAGTCGGAAGATGGTCGAGGAGTTTGCCGAAGGCCGCCATCAGCGCGCAGCCCTGTAACAGGCGTGCAGCAGCGGCAAAAGTGAGGACCGTATGCAGTTCAAGCAGGGAACGAAGGTCGTCACGTCGGATGGGCAAAATTCAGGAACCGTGGATCGAGTTGTCCTCGATCCACGGACGAAGCAAGTGACCGACGTGGTTTTGCGCAAAGGGTTCATCCTTCCGGAAGACAAAGTTGTGCCCATTCAGCACGTTGTAGAGGCTAATGACCAGCACGTGGTGCTGAAAGACAGCGCAGAGCGTGTGAGGGATCTGCCCCCGTTCGAGGAGAAATACTACGTGCCATCCAACGACGAGATCGGAATTGATTACACCACCGGCTATGCACGGCCCCTTTATGGTTATCCGCCTATCGGCCCCCTGTGGCCCAATAGCGCGGCCCTTGCCGGAAAGATTGAAACACAGCAAAACATTCCTCCCAACACAGTCGCCGTGAAAGAGGGCGCGAAGGTCACGAGCCAGGACGGGAAGCACGCCGGCAATGTAGAGCGTGTGATTCTCGATTCTCCCAGCAACCGCATCACGCATATTGTCGTTTCACATGGACTTATGCGAACGCGGAAATTGGTCCCAGCATCCTGGATTCAGGAGATCTCCGAAGATGGAGTCACGCTGGCCGTCGGCCAACCTGTCCTGGACGAACTGGCTGCTTATCAGGATTAAAAAACGGGCGATCCCGTGTGAGGCAACTCAGTGTGAGGTGGGCGGCCCGTGAGCCGCCCACCTCATTAGAGAGCATAATCAGGCAATACCGATCTCTTTGACCCGCTCCAACATCTTTGGATCCATGCGATCATCTACTGCTTTTAATTCCTTCAAGACCACTTTTTCCCCGATAAGGCTGATCGCATAAGTCCGGGCTTTCGCCAGCAGCGCACGGTAAATATCGGGTTCCCTGGTTTGCGGCTCCACAATCACCTGACCGTCCTCGAACGCAATCGGCCAGACGTTTCGCTGCGCGGTTTCGTTGAGCACGCCTTCCATGTGGTCACGGAACCGCTTCCCGCCGAGTTGCATGAGTAGTTTATTCAAGGCCTGTAATTGAGCAGTGAAGTAGACCTGGAAAATGGATTCCTCTGCCGTATCCATGCGTACCGGGTTTAGCGGAAACGGTGTCCGCTGATCGGGCCCGCTCGCTTCGGCATAGGGTTTAAGCGTCACATCCATGCCAACAAAAGCTTTCTGGCTGTCGAAGGTCGCGGTAGCCGAGCAGAAAACGGCAACCGTCCCGCCCTTGGCGTCCTTCAGCATCATATCGAGACCTATCACTTCGCCATTTTTGCGAACATCTTCCACCAGCTTACTGGCAATTTTGCTGTCAATGCCCAGCGTCTCGGCCAGTGATTTGCCCATGACTGCCCGCGCATCCTGAAGAGGGCGGCGCAACAGCTTAAGGCACAGTTGATCAACGAAAATGATCTGGCCCAGCATATTGGTCATCAACAGGGCGTTCTGACTGTCTGCTGCGGGCGCTGCCGAACTGACGCCAATCGCTTCACTCAACGCTTCCAGCAATTCCCCAGCCGTTTTGAAGCGGTCGGCTGGCGCCTTTGCCATTGCCCGATCAATCACATTCTGGATTCCGGCTGGTAGATCCGGCCTTGCCGAGTTTACCATCGGGATCGGCTGGGTGACGTGGGCCAGGATGGCGGCAGCCGGGGTCGGAGTTTCGTAAGGCAGTCTCCCGGTTAGCATTTGAAACAACGTGATGCCGAGGGCATAGATATCCACGGCTTTCGTCGGCGCTTCCAGGTTGGCGAGTTCGGGCGCCATGTACATCGGCGTACCCAGCATCATGGAGCCGGTCAGGTGCGTTGATCCTTCCATGATCTTCGCCAATCCAAAGTCTGCCAGGTAAGTATTCCGCTGTTCGTCGAGCAAGACGTTGCTTGGCTTAAAGTCCCGGTGGATAATGCCTTTGCTGTGTGCGTAGTCGAGCGCGTCAACGATCTGCCGAACCAGTCGAAGGAGTTCATCCAGTGGCAGCGGCCCTTGCTTTTGAATGTAATCGCCGAGCGTCCCCCCGCGTAAATAGGCCATGACGACGTAGGGGATACCCTGAAAGTCGCCAAAATCGTACACCGGGAGGATATGTGGATGCTGCAAATGCGCTACCACGTCCACTTCGCGATTGAAGCGTTCGAGGAACTTTGTGTCGTGCAAAAGGGCCTGGGGCAGCACCTTTACAGCCACGTCTCGCCCGATTGACGTCTGAGTGGCACGGTAGACAGTTGACATACCGCCCTGTGCGATTTCCTCGATAATGTGATACTGGCCGAGATTCTGCCCGACAATCGTGTCCATAGCGCAGTCCAACCTGAACTCTTGACCGGTCCAATCAGCATCGTGAAACTCCTCAATCGTACCACATTCTGAATAGACTATTGACGAAGGGCCCACTTTCCGCTATCCTGAACTGCAATCGCGCGAGAAATTGCATACTTTTCAAGACGCAATGACCGGGACGAGTAGCTGTACAGGCTGTTAAAGTCTCCGGCGGCCACAGGGAGGGCGAATCCTGACTGCAAGTTTGCCCGGCACGCCAACAGTGAAAACCACCTGCAAGCGCCTGCGCAAAAACCGCATTGGCGGTCAGTAGCGCCAGTCGGGATGCTCCCGTTACAGGGCATCAGAGGGTCTGCGTTCAGACGGCTTAGAACCGTGTTTGCAGGCTAAATCTGGGTGGAACCGCGTGGCATTTCGAATTTGAATCCTCGCCCCAACGTTTGGGGCGAGGATTTTTTGTTTCCCGCCAATGACGCGACCCATTGCGAAGCGACAGTGAGGATCAATAGGAGGCCCAATGTCCGAAAAATACGAAGAGAGCAAGTTGTACCGCATCCGGCACTCGGCTGCTCACATTATGGCCGAAGCCGTACTCGAACTATTCCCCGACGGTGGGATTGCCATTGGCCCGCCCATCGAGGATGGTTTCTACTACGACTTCGATCTGCCTCGCCAGTTGACGGATGAAGACCTGCCCGTGATCGAAGAAAAAATGCGCCGGATCATCAAGGGCAAATTCCCCTTCGTCCGGCGCGAGGTCAGTGCCGACGAGGCCCGGAAGTTGTTCGCCAGCCAGAAGTACAAGGTGGAACTGATTGACGGCCTGGAAAAGGGGGGCATTGACGAATACGGCAACCAGTCATCCGAAGCGCCCGTCATCAGCACGTACAAACACGACACGTTCGAGGATTTGTGCCGGGGACCGCACCTTGCCAATACAGGCGAGATCGATCCAGATGCCTTCAAGTTGACGAGCATTGCAGGCGCGTACTGGCGCGGCGACTCGGATCGAGAGCAGTTGCAGCGCATTTACGGTACTGCCTGGGAGACGAAAGAGCAGCTTGACGATTATCTACATCGCCTGGAAGAAGCGAAGGCGCGCGATCATCGCAAGCTAGGCGAGGAGTTGGGCCTGTTCACGTTCAGTCCACTGGTGGGTAAAGGATTGCCGCTCTGGAAGCCCAAAGGCGCAATCCTGCGTGACATCCTGGAACGCTATCTGCGCCAGGAGCAGATCGATCATGGCTATCAACCGATCATCACGCCGCACATTGCCAAACTCGACCTGTACCGCACGTCCGGGCATTATCCATACTACAAGGATAGCCAGTATGCCCCCATCGAAGTGGACGGGGAGGAATTTCTGCTCAAGCCCATGAACTGCCCGCACCACATCGAAATTTACAAGAGTGAACCGCGCAGCTACCGCGATCTACCCTT
>DATGFK010000866.1:0-5605 GCA_035309185.1 Aggregatilineales bacterium | reverse complement strand
CAGGGTGAGGCGGCTGGCCCAGCCGGGATGAGCTTGATTGGGGCGAGCAGCGCGCTGAGGGATGAGCCGGCGCAAAGCCTTATTGATCACTGAGTTTCACAGCACCTGTCCTAAAAGATATCTACCGGTAGTTGTGGCCGACTGGCCGAGCGCGCTGATTATAACCGCCAGCGCCGGGGCTTACCAGGCGGCTAGCCGACGGGAAACCACTGGTGCCAGTCCGCAGCCGAAGCCGGGGCGCTGCCAAGCGGGCTTGCGATCCGGCTACCCCCCATGGGAAGACGGGACGAGTCGTTCTTTTGCAACTATTCTCGTCTTTATTTTGTTTGGCTGATAAGCCGAGGCCCGCGCCGCAGAGATATTCTTCCCACGCGACTGCTGTAAATCGTCGTGGCGATGAGGAGCAGAAGCGGAAAAACAATCGTGACGATGGCTTTGGGAAGAATGAAAATTAAGATTGACATCAAGCAGAAGCCCACTGGTATCACGAACAGAAAATGGCCGAAGGATACGATGGCGACCAGCAAAGCTACACGAGCTCCTGTCTGGCGATCAACAAGGCTGACGCCGCCACCTAGCAGCAACAATATGGCTCCAATGATAAGAAAGATCGTTGGCCATCCCACTAAGATGATCGAAACAGAATAATTCCCGGTCGCCTGGGCATCTTGTTCTAAATAGCTATATGCCGCGTAGCCAATGACCAGAGCGGTTATCAAGTACAACGCTATTTGTCCCAGCTTCACAGCACTTGCCCGCCGCATTGCCCGCTTTCTCTATACGTGATTGAGATGCAAAAGCAAACGGAGATGTATCGCTACTGAATCCCTAGCTATCCCCAAGACCAACCCCCTCTATCGTTGCAGTTTGTATGAGCAGGTCAACGAAGATCACTCCACCCATATCTCTGTACGGCTTGGGATATCGGTCACTTGGATCGGTATAATTGATCGGGTTGCCCAAGACATACCACCGGCCCCATAATCATCCAGCCGATCCCGCTCTCGTTCCGCTGCCCGGTGAATTGGCATTGCGCTAGCGTGCTGCCGCTGGCGTAGCCGATGTCCCCCACGGTCCGCAGCGCAGCTCACTGTAAAGCGTGGCGCTGGCCGTGACCGCCGTGCGAGGCGCGGCCAAGCGGGTCGCGGTCTGACCCCCGTTTTTGGGCCACTCGGAATGCAAGTCTCTCCGGCTAAACGCGAAACCAATGTCCCTTATCCTACTTGATCTTGATGTTTGGGCAGCTTCCCAAGCAATTAACTGCCACTGCAATTTTGCGCCAACAGTTGTGGACTATCATCCACGCGGTTCGCCTTGACGTCATCGCCTCCTGAAACTTTCCACAAATTGTCTTGCCGTACAAATGTCGCTATGCTCGAAAAGGCTTGAGCGTAGTATGAGCCACTATTCCAAGTAACCCTAGTCGGCTAATTGGCGCGATTCTTATTCCGATAGTAGCGTTGGAGACCCTTGCACATTGGATACATCGCCAGGCCAATAGGCACAAAGATGATGCCAATCACGACGCCCAGAGTGGAATTCGCCGGCCCACAGAAAGTACATAGGTTTAGGCGGACCTTCTCCCCTTGGTATCGAGTCAGGTCAAAACCGCGCTGTGACAGGCGATCAAAGAAACCCGCCTCCATTTGCGTCAGAATGCCGCTCGCTTTCGAGGAATTGAGATCGCGACATCTCACCTGGCCAGAAAAAAGCGCAACCCCCCACACGGCTGAAGCTTGGTCCCAGAAGATAACTTCTGTTCGATGACTTCCGTCAAGCAATGTCTCGTCAACAAGGTTCCCGCAATCCCACTCTACCCCGCTCAATTGCACCCATACTTGCTCATGCGTATGAAGTTGCTCAGCGGCATCGCTAAGCGTCAACAGTGCCGGCTGATCAGGCATTTCGCGCAGCTGCTGCCAGCTACCCACGCCCAGCACACCAAACGCCCCAGCTATAAGCAACCCAATCAGTCCGCCAAGTTTCGGGAACCGTGCAAAAAGCTCGATGAGCCCACGAGTCGAGTGGTACATTTCTCACCTATTCAGGGTGCTGAACCGCTGCACATGTCGATCGGAATGAGAGCTTCCACTATGGTGCCTCCGTGTGGCAATCGGCAGCGATTGTGTGACGGAGACTATGATGAACAACGAACTCACCGATCGCCAGCAAGCGATCAAACTCCGGCTGGCCGGTCAGCTGAAGATATCTGCCGGGCTCTACGGCGCACGCGGCCCTGGTACCATCTGTGGTGGCGCCACTATCGCGCCCGCCTGCCGCTGCGCCCGCCCCGCTGGCACCGCTCAGCCGGTCCTCGGCGTCAGTGGATTTTGCCAGTCCCAGTGGACACCCGATTTGCGCCCCTGCCCAGTGATTTTCATCGCCAGTTGGCGGTGATGGGCGAGGCGGCCGCCAGGCTGTAAAATAGCCGCCATGGCGACCCAAATTGTTCCGTGGAACAGCATCGTCGAGAGCCTGGTGGATTTTGGCCAGCGCCGGCTCAGCTGCCCGGCGAATTGGCGTCGCGCCGGCGTGCTGCCGCTGGCGTAGCCGATCTCCCCCACGGTCCGCAGCGCCGCTCACTGTAAAGCATGGCGCTGGCCGTGGCTACATCGCTGGTCGCGCCCAGCTGGTCGGCCGGAATATCATATAGCGGCCTGCTCGCGTCGCGCTGTCCACAAAGCGATAAACCCACCACGCAAGTTATTCGCGGCTGAGCCAGGCCAAGCTTGGTTGCCACTCAGTCTGGCACGATGTCAATATCAGATTGTACCTGCTCAGCCCACTACAAAACGCCTGGCGAAATTGAGTGATGTGACTGGGCTAGCATCGGGTCACATCACTCAATTTCGCCAAACCTTCTTTGCTGCTGTTGTTGCCTTGCGGTAACCAGATCGTAACTTTTGTGAAAACCTGGTGTGAATATAATGCTCTTAACTATGGAGAAGGACTCGATAAACTTAGGGGATTGATAAAGGGGGCTAACATTGTCACAATCGGAAATTTCCGCGTCAGCGGTGCAGATAAGGTGCCTACTAATCATAGCGCTGGTAGTTGCGGGGCTATCAGCGTGCTCAACAGACGCAACTGTATCAACTGCGGCTGCACCGACACTGGAACTGATCCCGCCAACCGCTGCTGCCACTGCGCGGCCAAACACGACATCAACACCTACCGGACTTGCCACCACACCGACCTCGCAACCCACCTTAGCTGCATGCCGGGATTTCCCGAATACGATCAACATACACTTCAATCTCAATGCAGGGAACCAAACTCTCGAAAATGGTCTGGTCACCTACTTGAACAAAGGCCTCTTTCCAACCTTGGAACCAACTTGGGCGCCGACCCAGGCGGCCGGCACAACTTCGCTTGGGCCGCCCAATGTTGAAATCAAACTACGGAATCGCCAAGACATAACCGGCGATGGCATACCCGAAGCCTTCCTAACAGCGACAGTCGATCCAACCGACCCAACCGATATGGTCGGAATTCAGACTTACTACCTCATTCTCCGTTGCGCTGATGGGCAGTATGTGCCAATCTTCGTCGACTACTATCAGGAAATCTATGAGCATTATCAAGTCGATGTTCTGCCGGATGACAATGGCACTAGGGTCCCTGATGTCCGCATCATGGACACTTATACTCATTTCATCATCATCACGAAGACTAGGCTGCTCCGCTGGGATGGACAGCAACTGCAAGTGTTGAGCGAGACCGACCAGACGCCGTTGCCCGTGCCCAGTCCACTCTCATAAGGATATGCCAACAGGGTAATTACTAAAGTTAGCCTAACTGCTCAGGTATAGTGAGGCTTCCCCCTTTGCTTGGAATGAAAGCTTGAATCTAGTGGCGCGCAATGCCATCACGCGATGAAATCTTGGCAGTGTATCAGGCTGGCCTAGAGGCGGTGATCGCGCCAGCGTGCTGCCGCTGGCGTAGCCGATCTCCCCCACGGTCCGCAGCGCAGTTCACTGTAAAGCGTGGCGCTGGTCTGACCCCGTTATTGGGACCACTCGGAATGCAAGTCTCTCCGGCTGTTCTATTTCGAAGACGATCCTGTTAGCCAAACCGCCGGTCCCATATTATCGGCCACCTTCTCTGCAATATGTTGCGAAAGATCAACCAATAAGATTTGGCCGGCGTTGTTGGTAAATCGATCTTCGACCAGCAATTGCTGACTGTCGGGTGACCAAAGTGGTGGAGCAAGATCTGGAGATGACGACGAAAAAGCGTCATCTCCTGGGATACAGGTAATCGCAACTTCGCCAGTCGTAACGTCCAGGATACCCAATTGCATTTGGCCCTGTTCGATAGTGAGTTCACCTTGTGGATTTGGAACAAACCAAAAGGCAATGTGACGGCTATCGGGTGACCAGGTAAAACTCTGGATCATGACCTTGGAATAGTACTCCGTGAGATGGGTCCATTGCTGAAACTGCGTGGCGTCCCGACCACCGCCGTACAACTCAAAACTCCACCAGTCATTGCCCTTGTCTGGATTGGTTTGGACAGCGAACAGTTTGCCATCCGGAGACCAGGCCGGCTGAACCCAATAGACATCCCGGGTCGGCAGGTTTGCTAAAGTCGTCTGGGTTTGCAAGTTCCAAAGCACGAAGCGCGCTCTGCCGTAGGAGAAATCATTGGCAGAGTAAATAACTCGTTGTAGATTAGGATCGTAGACCGTCTCGCCCCAACCGTTCCAATCGGCGGTCGGGTAATCAAGATCGATATTTGGAAAATTCGGCCGCAGAGTACGTTGTTGGCCAGTTTTGGTATCCAGAGATACTAGCGTTGCCGGCTTGGCGGATCTATTCTCGTCTGGATCCTTGGCCGCAATGTTTATGATGAGTTGGTCATTGTTCAGCCAACCCACAATGTTCGACAATCCCCATTGCCATGGGATTAGTTTCTCGGGCCGACCATCCGCACCAGCGATCACCAATGCCTCAGAAATGATTTGGCCACCTGGTTTGTCTAGTGTTAACTGGTCATAGGCTAATTTCGCGCCGTCAGATGACGAAACAAAGTTGACTGTCCGGTAGATAGGCTGAGCAAAGTCACGAAGGACTCCGGTCGACATATCAAGCGATGCGTCAGCTGGGCCGCTTCGCCCGAGAACCACGACACCTTTCGATGTGAGTCGAGGTGCGTTCTGCGGCAGGATGCTGATGCAGTCGATTTTGAGCTTCGGGGCGGCTAGCGAGACGCTCGTCGGTGTGACCACGACATTCGCAGCCGGCGAAAGCGTTGCAATTGCGGTTGGTGTTCCCCTGGCTGCTGGTGAGGGCGGGATTAGCGTCGGCGTAGCAAACTGGGTTGGTATCTGCGTAACCGGCGGCGCTAATGGCGTCGCACTTGGAGCCATTTGTGTGCCACTGCAGCTCGCCGCCAATACGGCCATGGCGAATGTGACCAGTAGCGAGAAGTGCTTCATCTGACTATGTCCCCCAAGAGTCATTCTATCGGGCGGTTGCCCATCGCCGCCGTATTAGAATGTCGCTGGGGCCGCCCCGCCGACATCGGTCAGGTAGTCCTCAGCGTGAATGGATTTCGTCAGTCCCAGTGGACACCCGATTTGCGCCCCTGCCCAGTGATTTTC
>DATGFK010000865.1:0-4869 GCA_035309185.1 Aggregatilineales bacterium | reverse complement strand
CCGGGCAAAGACCTATGGCTGATCGGCAGCCCGCGCCTGGCCCAAAGCCTGACGCGCCTCGGCCTGATTGACGAATACTGGCTTAACGTCAATCCGGTGATCCTGGGCAGCGGGATGCCATTTGCGATGGGCATGGAGGCGGTAAAATACTTGAAACTTCTCGAATGCAGGACCTTCAAGGGTGGTGTGGTTGCCTTGCGCTACGGAAGTGTGCCGACAAAGGAACAGCAGCCCGTCGCGGAGATCGGCGCAGACGCGCACCGTTCGGCAGGGAATTAGAGATTGGCAAAGGCTGAGCGGGGGCTTATGCCCCCGCTCAGCGAGGAGATTCGTAGCGGAGGGGATCGTCTCGGTTCAGGTTACTTCCGGTCAGGCTCGTAAGTCGACAATACAACACCGGAACTAAAGGCCCTGGATTCCTTCAGCTTCAGGGCCGTTTTGTGCTGATCCCCAAGCAGGCGCTTTCCCGCGCCCAACACCAGCGGATAGACCAGCAACGAGTATTCGTCAATCAGATCGTGATCCATCAGGCTGCGCATCAAGGTTCCGCTGCCGAGAATTGCGATGTCACCGCCCGGCTGTTGTTTTAGCTTCCTGACAGCTTCGACGCCATCCCCGTTCAGCAGCGTTGAATTGTGCCAATCCGCCTTCTTCAAAGTTGTGGACACCACATACTTGGCGGCGTTATTCATGAAGTCAGCCACCGGCCCCGTTTGCGGTGTCCAGGCTGCCTCAAAGTATTGATAAGTCACACGGCCCAGCAGGAGCGTGCCATCGCCAGAAATGCCCTTCGATAAATACTCCATCTGTTCCTGGCTGGCGTAAGGTTCTGTCCAACCGGCGTGCTTGAACTTCTCAAAGGGCAGGTGGACCGGGCCTTCAAAGACACCATCGAGCGTGATGGAATTTGATACAAGAATCTTGCGCATCGGTTACTCCTTTTGTTCGGGTTTGTCAGGGTAATGCCATAATAAACCGACAAAAGGCGTGCTGTCTTGTATCAAACGTTCAATCACGTAACTTGAGTCGTTTGAGCGATTTGAGCCGGTGTCTGTCCAATAAAATGTTTCAGGGATCGCGTCAAATGGGGTTGATCGAAATAGCCTGCCTCGTGAACGGTATCTAAGATCGAGAGGCCCTGTTCCAGTAGACCTGCCGCTTTGCGCGCACGTTCAATCCGGCGAACGGTGCCGGGAGTCAAGCCAGTGGCCCGCAAAAAACGCCGCCGCACCGTACTCACAGATAAGTGCTGAGTCTGGTCACTCAATACGGAATCGATCACGTGATCGCGCACCAGGAGTTCCTCACGGACCAGCCGGTTGACGAATGTCTCGGCATTTTCAAAGGCCGGGAATTCCCACGCGGAGCCATGCAACCAGAATGAACTGCTGGTTGCTTCGGGGAGGAATGTCACGTTATCTACGAGATTCACGCCGGATAGAAGCGGCATAAACACACCCATCGCAAAGCGAATGCCAAAACAATCCGTTTCCGCTCCATGCGGGACGTTCAAGACTCGTGTCATCAAGCCGGATACGCCGACCCTTGTCTTGCCGTTGTGCTTCAGGACAAACAGATACCAGTGGCTATCGGCCTGTAATACCCGGATTCCTTCGTGCGGCGCAATGCCCCATTCCAGGAAGTGTATGAAGGGCGAATCCGACGGACGTTGCTTGGGCCGTTCGCTAGATGCTTCGTTCACACATCTGCTCCAGTTCAGGTTGATGAGATATAGTAAAGGATTATAGCACGTATGTTCTAATAGGCAACCCGCTCAAAAACATGCACTCCCTGTACCTGTCCTGAGCAACTTGTGTTAGGTCCCTACCCGATCCAATTCCATCGTGTAGGCAATGTTGCAGGAACCATAGGTAATGTTTCCGCTCATGACAAGATGAGCGGGCGTAGACGAATTGATGGTCAACATCTTTTGGCCTTGCTGAACGAAGGTGTAACTCCCGTCTGCCGCTTTCGATACAAACATGGACTGCCCGGTGCCCAGATCAATCCAGAAGTTGCCGTTGGCATCGGTTGTGATAGGGATGATGGTGCCGGTATTGCCACCCTGTACGGGCTGACCATTCAATGTAACGGAAGATTTCGTTACTTTATACTTCACCACGGTTGCGTTGGCGGGTTTGGCAGGTGCAGGGATCGTCGCGAGTTTTTGCGGGAGATGGAAAAACGGCACTGACAAAAGCGTATTGTAGTCGTAGGGTTCTGGCTTGCTGGGCGCGCCGGAGGCTCTAAGCTGCGAATCCAGGGGGATACGTACTCTCGTCCCGGCAGGCGCCGTCTCTGTTTGATTCCCGACGGTGATGGTTGCTGAACCTTCCAGCGTACTGATGATCATCTGGCTGTTCAATGTGACGGTTGTTGAACCCGTGAGCAGGTCAAGAACTAACTGATGGGATGCCTGGGCCTGAACGAAAACCGTCGAGCCGAGTTGAATTTGCGCGTCGTTGATCGTCATGCGCACTTTCTGGTTGGCCGCAGCCGGCGATTGGATCAAAATACCATCCGGGGGAGCGCCAACACAGGCGGGTTGACCGATTCCTGTGCGCAGGTAGAACGCCTGCAGGGGATGCTGAATGGGAGTCCCTGCAGCGCCCCCATTCGGCTTCGTAGGCATACTTGTCGGGGTAGGCGCTATGTTAGGCCCCGCCGCTGCCGCAGTGGAAACCGCAGAAGGGCCTGAAGACGGGCTATCGCTGACCGCCACGTCGCCAAAGGCCAGGATGGTGACGTTTTGCCCCGGCGCGCTATCTGGCAGGCTGGCCTGAAGACGCAGCAAAGCGATACCCCACGTACTTTGATCCAGGCTCAAGGGCGCTAGCTCAAGGGTGTGGAGATCGCTGACTTTGGCGATGTCTCCCGGCTTGTCGAATTTGAGTGTTGGGGTTCCACCGCTTGCGTTGATCTTGTTGTGACCATAGCAGACTTGATTGCGACCTGTCTGCGCGCACTGCTTATCCGTATCATTCAAAGCGGCGTTGACCGAATCTGGGCACGCAGTGTCGGCTGCTCTGGCAACCCTACCCAAACTGGAAGCCAGTTCGAAGGTTGGGCTTTGATTCTGGCCCTGCGTGGAGAATTTGCCGAGCGTTGCCAGTACCGTTTCCACTGAGCCATGAGATTGAAAGCTTTGCGCATCGCAAATGTCTGCCGAGCAAGATTGGAATGACATAAAGGGGAATATCGTGACGACGATAATGAATAGCTTCGACAGACGCTTGATCCACTTTGATCCCAGCATTCCTTATGTCCTCCTGAAATCGCTCAATCCTTGATTGAGCGAGCCATATGAAACGGCGCGGTGACGGTGCAGCCCAAAACCGTGGTGACCAATTGTCCGGCAGCCTGGTTGGGCGATGAAACGTGGATGTTGATGCTCACTGCTTGCGTCTGACCCTGGTAATTCCCGGTTCCATCGCCGCTCAGCGATACTTTCACGCCCGACGCCGCAAGTTGGGCTGACGTGCGATCCGGCGCTTCCACAAAGTTGACGCTGGTCGCGTTCAGCGAGGATACGCCTGTGGAGCAGGAGCCTGCATAGGAAACGGTGCCCAATGACCACGACCAGTTACCGGGTGCCAGGGCTTGTTGGGTTGGCGGCGAGGTCGGAGTAACTGTGGACGTGGGAGTCGCCGTTTCACCTGGCAGTGGCATCTGCGTCTGTTCGGTGGTTGCTGGCGGAGTCTCTGTTTCAGTTTCTGCGGTCGTTGGCGTTTCGGCGGGCGCCGAAGTCCCTGTAGCCGCATTGTTCGGCTGCTGGATGCTGTCCACAGCCCGCTCACTGATCGCGGTGGCGACCTGGTCGGCGGCATCCGGCGGTATGTCCCTACAGCATTGGCTCAGTTCGTCCTTGATCAACGTTTTGATAACCTCGCGCTGTGCCTTGGGGTCAAGTCCAACCGTCGCCTTGTAGACATCTCGAATATAGGTTGCCCATTCGTCGGCCCTGTCGGCGAGGTCAAAGCCTTTGGTAATGTCCGGGAACACTTGGCCCAGCACCGTCTTGATCACTTCGGCATCGAATTCTGCCCCTCGCTTGAGCAGTTCGCTGCCCTCCTGCACCAGTAGCTTACCAGTGCCTTGATTGGCGTTCTGTGCGGCGTCGCCATACTGCGAAAAATTGCGTAGATCCGACTCGATGCTCAATGCTTGTTGATCCAGTTCGCCGGACTGTAAACGCTTTGCGAATTCGTCCCAGGTGGTCGAGTCTCCCTTGAAGCCTTCGCGGAGTGCGCTGAATGCGTCCGCCCGCTGGGCCGCAGTCAAAGTCGCCGCGACCAGGAGAATCCGCTGGCGGGCGCGCTTGCCTGCATCGCCGGCGTAGCCGAAGAATCCGACAAGCTTGTCCCTGAGACTCTTGAAAGGTAGTGAGAATTCGGGGATCGCGCGCGCCGGGCGCGCCGAATAGCCAACCGGCAAAAACTTCGCCTGAGGGGGCGCGGCCTTGCTCTGAACCAGGTACAGCGCCGCCATCGCCGCATCTTGCTGTGACAAAATGTCGGCGTACCAGGCGTTCAACTGGTTCAAGAGCGCCTGCGTGGGCCGCGCTGATGGGTCAAACATGGGTGTGGTGAACCCCGCCGATAGCCCTTGCAGGGCGATCAACTGGCCCTCCGCTGCATCGCACAGGAAATTTGCGAGCGTCTTGAGCGCCGAGGCCATCGCGTCGTCCTGCACGCCGCCCGCTGCGCCAAAATCCGCAGGCAGGTGGATCGGCTGCCCAATCTCTGCCGTGATGGTGTCCTGTGTCACGATGCGCCCCTGTTCATCTACGGCGGCAAGGGCGTACTGGCCTTCGGGCAGCAGGAAACGCTTCGAGGCCGGGTCGCCCACGTATGCGATCATGCCAGCAGT
>DATGFK010000864.1:0-2035 GCA_035309185.1 Aggregatilineales bacterium | reverse complement strand
GGGGCCAAACTCGCCAAGTTCCGGGAAATCCGTGACGAGATTGATGAGAAGATTCGCGGTTGGATGCTGGAGTACAAACTGAAGGAGCTGTACCCCCAGACTCAAGCCTGATTCTTCAGCGGCCAAATCAAGAGCCGCTGTTTACCTTGACAGGATTTTCAGGCGCGTTTGTCACCATGGTGCGCGCGGAGCGACATAATCACATTGAACAGGAAGGCCATGCCGAACGGCCACAAACACACAATAGGCAGCAATACCTGGTTTCGGAGAGCATCTGGCCCGCTCAGGCCGTTCGGGGTGCTCGATGCGCTCATTATTCCGACCAGAGGAAAGGCCACAAACAAGATGCCCAGGCCTGCCATCACGATTAGATAGACTGGATTATGCGTTCGCAGCCGTCCCGTGAACAGCTTTCGGTAGAAGACTCCTTCCATATGGCTCGTTTCTAACTGCGTATCAATTGGATCGAGGCCGGTACGCCCTCCGCGAGTACGATAGCCAACACGGCCAGGAATTTCACCGTCCTTCAAATGGTGGCCTGACATCTCCCCTCCAATGAATCCTGGTAATAACGCTTGAGGGCGCATCATCCATGCGCCCTCCAAACCATCGTGCAAACCCTTTGCGATTTACTTGGTCGGACTGGCCTTGCCGCCGTTGGTGGGCGCAGCAGACTGTCCGTTGCCAGCGCTCACAACCGACGATCCGCCCGATGCCAGGTCGTGAAGAATGTTTTCACGGATGCGTCGTACTTCGGCATTCAACTCGTTGGAACCACTACTGCCCTGCTTCGCAGTCTCGGCCAGGCGCTCAGAGAGCAACAGGGTCATCAGTGCGTCGAAGGCACTGTAGCCACCGTTTGAACCGCTGCCATTGCCATTTTGGCCGTTGACGATCAACGTGTGCGGTACTACATCAATGCCGGATTTTTCGACAGCCTGGCTAAAGCGCTCGAAGGCCTGCTGCATAACCTGGAACTGCGGCCCGCCGTAAGCGCGAACCTGTTCCTCGACGGCCATAGCGCGGGCGATACCCGTGCGGGCCTCGCGTTCGGCGTCCGCTTCGGCCAGAGTCTTGATCTTTTCGGCTTCCTGCACGGCACGTTGGTAAGCCGCTTTACCTTCGTTGCTCTGAATGGTGATGCTGATCTCAGATTCAGTCAGCGATTGCTGCTGGCGGGCAATGGCTTCGGCCTGGCGGAGTTCACGCTCCTTGCCCGCAGCGGCTTCCTTGCGCCCGTAGGTTTCGATCTGCTCAACGGCGATCTGGCGGTCGCGCAGTTGGGCCAGGATTTCCTCGATCTTCCGGTCATTTTCCGAAGAGCGTGGCGTGCCGATCAGCACCTCTTCCAGTTCAAGGTTATAGTGCTCGAAACGCGCTTTCATCTCGACGGTAGCATGTTCTTGAATCTGGCTGCGCTGCTGGATTAATTCGATCAGCGTGCGGGTCTGGCTGACGTTCTTGAAATACGCAGCAACCATCGGATCAAGGGTTTGATCCACGAGTCGCTTGATGTCGCCAAAGCGCTGAATGACCAACGGGGCTTTGCGGTAATCAATGTGCATGACGACTGAGAGCGGCAGCAGTGGCTCGAAGGCGTCCTTGGTGATCAGCTCTACGTCCACCAGGTTTTCGTCGTATTTGTGCTGGCCGACTTCATTCTTGTTCCACTTCAGGATGATGTTGGTCGTCGGAACCATGATCACTTTGCCAGCGTAGGTGTTGAAGGCATATTTGCCAGGCATGAGCGGCGCGTTCCATACGCCCTTGAAGCCCTTCTCAACCATCTCGCCGTGCTTATATTCCGCGCCCGATAAGTCGCCGCCCTGCTCTCCGCTGTACGAGACGATCACGCCGACAAAGCCAACCTCGACAATCGTCTTCGGGATGCGCTCAACGGTGGCAAACAGGCGATTGATGTAATAGGTGCCCTCGACGAGCACCTGCAACTGCCGTCCACGCAATCCGCCCGACGCCAGGAACTTCTCCGGGTCCTGGAAATTGTTATGGTAAGTAGCAACCTCACTGGCAACAT
>DATGFK010000863.1:0-4828 GCA_035309185.1 Aggregatilineales bacterium | reverse complement strand
CTGGCTGCTATACGTGCGTCGCCCGGTCGTCGCCGGACAGCCTGATCCGATGGAAGGCATCCTGGGCGCCGACCTATACCGAATTCTCCAGAACAAGTATTACGTGGATGAATTCTACGGCTGGGCATTCATCAGCCCTGCGCGTTGGATTGCCGAAGTCTTTACCTATCAGGTATTGGACAAGGGCCTCATTGACGGAATATTGCACATGATTGCCAGGGCTGCCATCTACACGGGCAACCTGTTCCGCGAGTTTAATCGCGTCGTGATTGACGGCGTGGGCGATGGCATTCCCGCTGCTTTAATTGATGCCGCGCGCAGTCTACGCGGCGTCCAGAGCGGTCACATCCAGCAATACCTGCTGTATGCCCTGGTGGGTGTTCTGTGGGTTGGCCTCAACCTGGTAGTCATCGTCGTCTTTCCGGCGATAATCGGCTGGGCAGCCCTGGCGCAGATCGCCATTGCGCTCCTGCTGGTGTTGATCTTCAATATGAGCAGCAGCAAAGCCAGCGAATAAGAGCGGCTAAAGGACCAACCTTAAGGAGCATTTTGCATGACTTCACTCGCGCTTTTCTTTGCTTCGCTCACGACCCTCACATTCCTGCCCTTGCTAGGGGCAGGTATTGTTGGCCTGATGCGGTTCGTGCTGCCGGATAGCAAAGTCCTGGCCCGCTACGTTGCCCTGGCTTTCGCCCTCGTGACGCTGGCCCAGGCCATCTTTATTTTCTACCTGTACTCGACAGGGCAGTGCCCGCCAGGCAACCTGCCCGCGAATCCTGCTCCCAGCGGATCGCCATTCGTCTTTCAATGTGAAAGCCAGAGTCCCTTCTTCCCGCTGGTCTACTCGAATTGGCACGTGGGGATTGACGGCCTGAGCGCTGCAATGGTGCTGCTGACCGGCTTACTCACCCCCCTGGCGCTGCTGATCAGCTTTGAAGTGGATGAGAACGTACACGCGCACATGGCCCTGTTCCTGTTCCTGGAAATGGGTCTCCTGGGCGTGTTTGTCTCCCTCGACCTGCTGTTCTTCTTCATCTTCTGGGAGATCGGGCTGGTGCCGATGTACTTCCTCATCAACCTGTGGGGTGGGGAAAATCGGAAGTACGCCTCCATGAAATTCTTCCTGTACACGATGGGTGGTTCGCTCGGTCTGCTGCTGGCGATCCAGTTAATCACCAGTTCCGTGCATACGATGGATATCCCCTCGCTACTGGCGCTGTGGCCCGCTAACAAAGCCTTTGCACTCGATCCAAACGGCGCAGTGACGACGACATTAACCGGTCTGGCGCTGCCCTTTGGCATGAGCATCGCCACAGTTAAAGCCGTGGCATTTCTGGCCTTTTTCGTGGCCTTTGCCATCAAAGTGCCTATCTGGCCGTTCCACACATGGCTGCCCGATGCGCACACTGAAGCGCCCACTGCCGGTTCGATGCTACTGGCAGGCGTTCTGCTCAAACTCGGTGCTTATGGCTTTTTACGGCTCGTGATCCCGCTCTTCCCGGCGGAGGCGCAAAGCTTCGCGCCAGTAATGGGCATCCTGGCCGTTGCCGGGATCATCCTGGGCGCGTTCGCAGCGTGGGGTCAGAACGATTTCAAGAAACTGGTCGCCTATAGCTCGGTAAATCACATGGGTTTTGTCGTACTGGGCATCGCGGCCTTTGCCGGGGTATACAACTCACTGCTTACGGCGACTGGCACCGCCTTTGGCTCGAACCACGATGCGGTTGTCGCCAGCGTGACGATGGCGACCAATGGCGCGGTGCTGCAAATGTTCAATCACGGCCTGAGTTCGGCGGGGATGTTCCTCCTGGTGGGGGCGCTTTACCACAAAGCCCATACACGCGACCTGACCAAGTTTGGCGGCCTATGGACGCTGGCCCCGATCTATGGCGGTCTGCTCGTCTTTACCAGCATGGCGAGCCTGGGCCTGCCGGGCCTCAACGGCTTCGTCAGCGAGTTCCAGGTTGTGGCCGGGACGTGGGGCATGTATGTCGCCAGCCGCATCTACGCGCTCTTTGTAGCCCTGTCCATGATCGGGCTGCTGATGACTGGCGCTTATATCCTTAAAGGAATTCGCGCCGTGCTGCATGGGCCGGTCAATGAACATTGGCGCGGGCATCATCTGGAGATCGAGGTGCGCGAGGTGATTGCGCTGGCTCCCCTGGCCGCGCTCATGCTGGTTACTGGCATATGGCCCAACTGGATTCTGCCTGTAATTAATCAGACCGTCTCTCGCCTGTTCGGGGCATAGATCAAGCGGGAAGGTAAAGAGAAAACATGAATGAGTTCCTGACCAATATCGCTTCATCGCCGTTCAATGCGACGGCGTTGAACCTGATCCTGATTGTCCCGACGCTGGCGGCAATCTTCTTGCTGCTGTTCATTCGGGACGATCAGCGCGTCGAATCGCGCTGGATCGCCACCATTGCGATGGGCATATGCCTGTTGCTCTCGGCATACCTGTTCCTCGCCATGATCGGCGCATCCAATTCGTCCGCCGCCGTGGATCGGGCATCGCAAGGGCTATCGTTCTTTATCGCCGAGACCAAAATTCCGTGGATAAGCGGCCTGGGTATCAGCTACCACGTCGGAATTGACGGTGTGACTTCGCCGATGGTACTACTGACTGGCCTCGCCGGTTTTTGCGGTGTGCTGATCTCCTGGCGAATTGACGACCGTACGCGCGAATTTATGGCGTTTTTCCTGCTCCTGGTAGCGGGTGTGTATGGCGTGTTCGTCTCGCTCGACGTATTCCTGCTGTTCTTCTGGTACGAGTTCGCCATCTTCCCCATGTACCTGCTCATCGCTACGTGGGGCTGGCCGGTGAGCCGTGAATACGCCGCAATGAAGCTGACCCTGTACATCTTGATCGGGTCGGTGGTTGCACTGGTCGGCATCCTGGTCATGTATTTTGCGGCAGGTTCGTTTTTCAGCGACCCGGCTCACCTGGCAACCCTGCGTACCGCGCTCGGCAACCCGAATGCGACAGCTTACAGTTTCGACTTCACACAGTTCGAGGCTGCCTCGCGCTGGGCGCACTTCGCGCCCGGCCAGGTTGGCCCATTTGACCTGCCCGGCCTGGGCGGAATCAGCATTGCGCGGCTATGGTTCCCGATGATTTTCATCGGCTTCGGGGTGCTGGCTGGCTTGTTCCCCTTCCACAATTGGAGTCCAGACGGCCACGTTGCAGCGCCGACTGCCGTCTCTATGATCCACGCAGGCGTGCTGATGAAGCTCGGCGCGTATGCCGCGCTGCGCCTGGGGGTGCAGCTTCTGCCGGAGGGGGCCAAAGTCCACTTACCCTGGATCATCTTGCTGGCTCTGGTGAACGTCGTGTATGGCGCGTTTATCGCATTTCGCCAGCGCGACTTCAAATACGTCATCGGCTTCTCGTCAGTCAGCCATATGGGGTTGGTCTCGTTGGGATTTGCCTCCATGAACCTGGTGGGCATGTCTGGCGCGGGCTTACAAATGTTCAGTCACGGCGCGATGACGGCTCTTTTCTTCGCCTGCGTCGGTATGGTTTATGACCAGGCGCACACTCGCGACATCCCGTCGCTGAGTGGCTTTGCGCGGAAGATGCCCTTTGTCGCCCTGGCCTTCATATTCGGCGGCCTGGTCTCGATGGGTATGCCGGGCCTGAGCGGATTTATTGCGGAATTCCCGATCATGTCGGGAGTCTGGCGAGGGCCGATCGTTGACCCGGCAACGCTGCGGCTGGCCTACTTCCCGACCTTCAATTACTATCCAATCATCGCGATATTGGCCGCACTTGGCATTATCGTGACGGCGGCTTACGTCCTCCGCGTGGTACAGCAGGTGTTCGGTGGCGAGTTTAACGAGGCACGTTTCCCTGGAATTAGGGCAGTGCGCTTCCAGGATAAATTTGCCCTATCGCTGCTGATGCTGGCGTTGCTATTCGTCGGCTTGTTCCCAAGCATCATGAGCAGCATGATCACATCGGGCATGACGCCGGTGGTCAACGCGCTGGCGCAGGGTGTACCGGCAGTGGGGCGCTAAAGGAAGAAACCAATGCAAAACTTCGTAGTGAATGCCGACGCGACGATCAATGTCCTGGCGCTGCTGCCGGAAATTCTGCTGACCATCCTGGCGGCACTGGTGGTGCTGTTGGACGTGTTCTTCCCGGCCAGCCGTCGCCGTGCGATTGGATTGATCGCGGCTTTTGGATTGTTCATCATCGCGGCAGTCGCGTTCTTCCTGCCAAACTTGCTGGGACTGTTGCCCAACAGTGCGAATCTCGTGGCCGCGGCGACGCCCAACAATCAACTCATCCTTGGCGGCATGTTGCGTTACGACGTCATGACCCAGTTGTTCGTGGTTATTACGCTGATCGGTGCAGGAATTGCCGCGCTGATTAGCGTAGAATCGCCCGTGTTAGGCGGACAGGGTGAGTTCTATGCCGTCATGATCGTTGCCACGTTGGGCGCGTGCTTGATCACCGGAGCGGCTGACCTGATCATGGTCTTCCTGGCCCTGGAGACGCTCTCCATCAGCCTGTATGTGCTGGCCGGTTTCTTGAACCGCAATCCCCGTTCGGCAGAAGCCGGGATGAAATACTTTCTGTTTGGGGCGTTCACCTCGACGATCATGTTGTATGGGATGAGCCTGCTGTATGGCTTCACGCACCAGACCAACCTGTATGCGATGGGCAGCGTGCTGCGTTCTTTGCCCTTCGTGAACCCCGATCAGAGTATCAACGCGGGCGTGGCGCTGCCTATCTTGCTTTCAATGGTCTTAATTCTGGTTGGATTCGGCTTCAAGGTGAGCGCTGTGCCATTCCATTTCTGGACGCCAGATGTGTACGAAG
>DATGFK010000862.1:0-7594 GCA_035309185.1 Aggregatilineales bacterium | reverse complement strand
TGGGAGTATCAGCCGTCAACAGGGCGGCTGGTGGCGCTGTCAGCAATAGACAATCTCGGCAAGGGCGCGGCAGGCAGCGCCGTGCAGTGCATGAATGTCATGCTGGGCTTCGAGGAAAACGCCGGGTTGATCTTTCCTGGTCTGCACCCGTAACTGTTCTACGAACGGCACCCCTCAGTCCGCTCTCCATAACGTGGAGCGGGGCGAGCATTTCCCTCACTGCTGAATCGGTTTGCCGTCAATCGTTTTGACCCTGGTCATGTACTGGTTGAAGATGGCCTGGCCTGCCTCGTCGCTGATCTGCAACGCTTTGAGAATCTCTTTGAGCAGATCGGCTTCGGATTTTGCCAGGTCGCCATCGGCGACGGCCACGCTGGCCGCGTAGTGGAAGCCCTGCACGCGCAGATCGCGGGTGTTGAGCTTGGGCGCGACGATATTGTACAGGAAAGCCAGCCGGTTATCTGGGTCAATCAGGAAGCGGTTGTAAATGCTCAGAGCCAGGTCATAGACCAGTTGGAATTGGGTATCGTCCAGGCGGGCAATCGGCTCCAGGATGCTGCGCGCTGCCTGAAGGTCCTCCAATTCCGAGTCCTGAACGACGCCGTCGGCGGTGACGACGATGAAGCCGAGCACAACTGCCGCCAGCGCGCGGTGCAGCGGCTCAAATTCCGTCGTGACGTCGGCTTCGGCCTTGGCGAGCGTGTCCGTGTCGAGGCCGAACTGAGCTTTCATAGCATCCAGCAGAGTCGTCTCACCCTCGTCCAGGTTCAAATTCGCCATCGCCAGGGCGTAGACATAGCGATAGGCCGCGATGCGCTCATCGGTGGAACCCAGCGATGGAAGCATATATTCCTGGACGAATTTATTGACGTCCGCCGCTACGCCCTGGTGATGCACCAGGTCTATGCCTTTTTCCACAAGCTGCTTAAAGCTCTCGTCCTCCACATCGGTCAGGGCCGGGAATTCGTCGCGGAAGATCGAGATCAGGCGGCGTTCCAGTTCGGTAAAATCGCCGCTGAGTGTCAGGATCGCCACCGCGCCGGTCACGGCGGCTTCGTTAGGGGTCACTTTTCGGTTGACAATGTTATCAAGAAAACTCATCGTACAAGGCTCCTATTCTGGCACAGGATTAGAATCTGAATGCTTCGGCAAAAATTTGAGATCAGGAAATCAGGTTACAGGTTAGTTTACCGCGCTTTTTGAGAAAGATGATTTACAATCAAGTCTATCGCCCCAATGAGGCGAGTGATGGGCTATGCGACGCCTCGTTTTGTTAACTGCGTGTCTCGCAATACTGCTGACCGCCGGAGTGAGTTTAGCCGCGCTGGTTGGGCAAAGTACACGTCCGCATTTTGCCGGGCAAATCCTGCTGGACACTACCTGCCCGCAGCCCTGCTGGCGGGGAATCCGTCCGGGGCATACCACCGTAGATCAAGCCCGCAACTTGCTGATGGCCGACGCACCCTTCATTCAGCACGTTACCAACAATAACGCCAGCGATGTTCCGGGCCAGCCCCGCGTGTGCTGGTCAATGGACGTGAACCCGGACTGGACTGGCTGCGCGGAACGTGATGTCGTGTCCGACGGCCCGGTCAATCGAATAGAACTGCACATCCCGGTGGAGACCCACTTTACGCTGGGCGAAGCGATCCTGCTGTTTGGCAAACCCCAGGGCGCCGTAATCTGCCCACAGTACGGGCTGCAACTGGCAGCCATCTATTTTGCCAATGGCGTCGCGGTGAACACCCATCTTGATGAAGAGCCGGATAAGCTGGCCTTCGATCCGGACATGCCGGTGTTCCTGGCCCGATTTGATGCGCTTGGCCCTGAGCCGCCCTACCGCTTTGATGTTCCCCACTGGCGCGGATTTGTGTCCTGGCGTGACCCCGTACAATGTTAACGTTCATCTGCACCGTCCTTGCCGATCCGCAAAGCTGTGCCTATGATCATCTTAAAATTAAGTGGAGGGATTTTTTATGGCAGTCGTAAGCCCGGTAAAGGAAAAAACGGCGCAAGCGGGCAATGGCACTCAAGGCCAATCCCACGAACAGATAATTTCTTACAGCCCCGCCGATGCCCGCGAACTGGGTCGCGTGCCGGTGGCGACCCTGGACGACGTGAAAGCGGCGATGGCGCAGGCACGGCGCGCGCAAACTGCCTGGCATGATCTGGGCATCGGTGGCAGGCTGGCGATAATGAACCGGGCGCTGGACGCCATGCACCACAACGCGGATTTCATGATCGACATCCTGGTTGCAGAATCGGGCAAGCCAAAGTTTGAGGCGACGGTTGAATACTGGGCCAGCATTGAGGGGATGCGCTACAACCTGAGCATCGCCCGCAAAACGCTGCGCACCCAGCGCCGCCCCACTCTCCTGATCCCCCATCATATCCACCGCGTCGAGCACCGCCCGTATGGCGTCGTGCTGGTGATCGCCCCCTGGAATTTCCCGCTGTTCCTGTCGTGGCCTCCGATCATCACGGCACTGATTGCCGGGAACGCGGTCATTTATAAACCCTCCGAGTTTGCCACGCAGATGGGCCAGGCCATCGGCAAGGTGCTGTGGGAAGGCGGCGTTCCACAGCAAGTTTTCCAGATTCAGCATGGGGCGGGCAGTGTGGGCGCGGCGCTCATTCAAGAGCATCCCGATAAGATCGTTTTTACGGGCAGCCCCGGCACGGGCCGCAAGATCGCGGCGGCGGCGGGCGACCAGTTGATCCCGCTCACGCTGGAACTGGGCGGCAAAGACGCGGCGATTGTGCTGGAAGATGCCGATCTGGATCGCACGGCAGCCGGCGTGACCTGGGCTGGGATGCTCAATGCCGGGCAAGCATGTCTCTCGGTAGAACGAGTCTACGTGCGCCGCGAAGTGGCCGACGCGCTGGTCGAAAAGATGGTCAAAGTGATGACCGATCACATCCGGCTTGGCCCTGGCGAATCACACGAAACGAGCATGGGCGCGATCACCACCGCGCCGCAGTTGGAGATCATTGACCGACACGTGCGGGAGGCAGTCGCGCAGGGCGCGCGCGTGGTCATCGGCGGCCACGCTGAAACCGATTCGCAGGGTCGTTTTTATGTTCCAACCCTCATTACGGACGTGAAACAGGACATGAGCATCATCTCCGACGAGACGTTCGGGCCGGTGATGGCCGTCGTGCCGGTCGACAGCGACGACGAAGCCTTGCGCCTGGCAAACGATTCGCGTTACGGGCTGACGGGTTCGGTCTGGACGCGGGACGTAAGGCGTGGGATGGCCCTGGCCCGCCGGATGCGAGTCGGGCAGGCCAGTGTCAACGATCACGTGATCACCGCCAGCGCGCCGAATGTCCCGTGGGGTGGGGTAGGCGACAGCGGCTACGGGCGCATGAACGGCCCCGAAGGGCTGCTGGATATGACCTATGCGCAGGCCATCACCACGCCTCGCTGGCGGCCCATTCCCCGCGAAATTTTCTGGTATCCGTATTCGTCAGGTAAAATCAAGTTGGTGCGCAAAGCCATGAACGTCCTTTATACGCGCGGCGTGATCGGCAAGCTCCGGGCGTTGTTCACATGAAGGATGGGACTTGATGAGCGTTGATATTGAAAAACTGTCGGAGGAGGACCTGCTGCCAGAACTTGGCACGGCCAACTGGGACCTCTTGCTGCCCACGAAATACAATCCCCTCATCGTTACCGTGAAGTGGCGGCAAGCGCTGTGCGCCGAAGCGGCAGACACCTTTGTCCGTTGGGTGATGGGCGGCACGTCCATCAGCATCGTCCACGACAGCGATCCGCCTTGGGATCAGTCCGGTGAGAAGCAGCAGAAGCAGGTTGACCCGGATGAACTGCTCACGCGCTACGACACCTTTCAACAGTGGATGGATACGGAATATACGGGGCAGTCCAGGGCCAGTTACATGTCCGGCATGGGCCTGTTCTGGGACGATTACGGCGATGCCATCAAGGAAGCTATCAGCGATGCCGTCTCGGAGCTGATCAAGGCCCATCTCAGGGCGCAATTCGGCGAGATGGACGACGACAACTGGTGGGATGAAGTCTGGGAAGACCTGACCTGGATTCAGAGCGTGCTGGAACTGGCCCTCTATCAGGTTATCGGCCAGATGAAGACCGTTGATGCCTGGCGGGACCACGCGGGCATTGTCATCGCCGACCTCGAAGCCGAAAAGCGCCGCGTCCAGGAGCAAGCCCGGCAAAATGCCATCGTACTCAAGATGATCCGCAACTTCTGGCACGATCATTTCTCCGACCTGGGGCAGCAGCGCATCGAGAAGCCCGACTTCAGAGCGCTCCAACTGGCGGATCGCATCCGCGAGGCGCTAGCCGACGCCGATCCTCAGATCGTAGAAGGCATTATCCAGTTTGGCCTGCCGGGCTACTTTTCAAACAGTGTCACCTTCGAGGTTCAGCAGATCGCCCGCAAGATCGCCATGTCTGACCGGCACATCCCCGATGGATTGCTTCAATCCTCGTCGGATTCAACGCCTTCGGAGCCGCCGTTGGTCAATTTATAGCCGCGCCCGCGCACGGTGAGCAAATAGTGCGGATCGGCAGGGTCAGGCTCGATCTTGGCCCGTAACCGGCTGACCAGTTTTTCAATGCGGGCATCGTCTACTTCGTCAATGTAGGCCTGTCCCCATACCGCCTCGACGATCTGGTACTTGTCGCACATCTTGTCCAGCCGCCCGTACATCAGCAGAAGCAGGCGGTACTCAAGGTCGGTCAGCGTCTGGATGCGCTGGCCGTTGATCCAGACTTCTCCGGCGTCGGTGTCCAGGTAAACGCCGCCCGGCATTCCCTCGCGGGCCATGCCCTGGCGCTGAACGTAGCGCGTAAAGAGCGGAGTCAGCAACTGTGGATTGTTCTCGTCCAGCATGATGCCACGCTGGACAAGCTGGCTGCGCAGGTCGAGGCTCACGGCCTCCGGCCCCTGGCTGACCAGGGCAACCAGGGCGCTGCGCTCCGGCTCCGTGATCTGGTTCCACAAGCGGTTCAACTCGGCCCGCACCAGGCGATCATTTTCGAGGCCCTGATCCACCAGCGAGATCGCCTGTTCTTTGTACAACGCGGGCACGTGCGATTCCATAGCAAGGATGGCCTGCGAGATGGCCTGCGTCAGGCCAGGGTGGCCGCCCGCCATTTGCAAGATGTAATCGCGCACGGCGTCTGGAATCTTGTCGTGGGCCTCCGCGAAAATATCCGACGCCAGTTGGGCAGTCTGAGCAGGGGCCAGCGGGGCCAGGAACAGTTCATTGGGCGCAAAAAGTTCGCCGAATTCCGCGACATGATCATTGTCGGCAAGCTGCATGGCGCGGTGAATGGTGGCAATCACGTACATCAGGCGTTCACCGTAGCGATCTTTGAGGGCGCGCATGTTCAGGAAGATGCGCGGTTCCAGGCTGTGCATCACCTCGTCAATTTCGTCCAGGAGGAGAACGACATCGAACTCGGTCTCGGCCATCAACTCGACAATCGAGTCGTTGAAGGCCAGCGGCACACCAAAGGAGCTTTCCGGCTCCACCACCCGCCGATACAGCCCTTCGATCTTGTCGTGTACCTTGACCTCGCTCCCTGGCAGCACTTCCAGGATGGCCCGCAGGATCACCTCGTAGAAGCCCTGGATGGTCATTTCCAGGATGCGATGGCAGTCCACGTAGACGAACAGGACATTGCGCCCCGCTTTTTCCTCATACTGCGAGGCAAAGTTGGACAGACCGCGCAGCAGCGTGGACTTCCCGAAGTTGCTGAGGCCAACCACGGTCACGCAGTGGCCCGCCGCGATCATGTCGATCAGGCGGGCTGCGTCATTGGGACGGTACAAGGGAATTCGTCGAGTTGCCATATCAGTCTATTCGGACTCGGCTTTACCCGGTTTCTCGGTCACAGGATAGCACGCAAGCGGCGGTGGCTTTTGCGTAAGCCGCCGCCGCTTAAGATTACCACGTTTTGCGAGAAATCGGCTGTCCGGCCTTCGACGAGCGCGACTCTAGTGCCGGGTCGTCGTCACGCGCAACCGCCTCGCGCCGAAAATCAGGCCGACCAATCCCAGGGCCACGATGCCCAGCAGCGCCAGGCTGGATGGCGCCGCTTTGCCGCCCGCCAGGTCTTCAAACAGACCTGTGCCTGCCAGGGCCTGGCATGGGGATTTAATGGACGACTTTTGTGCAGGTTGGCAGGTTGGCAAGGGCGTAGCAATGAGCGTAGCCGTTAAGGCCGGCGCGGACGTTAGCGTTGGCCCGCCTGGCGTTTCGCTGGGCGACGGAGTCAGCGTAGATGTGCCCGGTGTGACTGGCTGTAGCGTCAGCGCTTCGTTGGTCTGTTCGATGCTGGTCGCTGCCTGGGCACTGGCGGTCAAAGCGTCCGCCGCGACCTGGGTTTGGTCAATGGTGGGCTGCGCGGTGTCCGTCGGCGTGAACGTCTGGGTGGGCGTGTCCGTAGGCGACGGCGTGAAGGTCTGCGTCGGGGTTGGCGTCGGCGTCCATGACAAGGCGATGGCGGTTCCCGTCAACTGAAGGAACGTATTCTGGTTGGTCAACGCGATTGAAGAAGCCGTCGCGTTGAAAGCCGTATTTTGTTGCGACGTACCAGCAATGGCAAAGACGATCAGCAACAGGCCGAGCAGGAAAATAATGACCAGGGCCACCGCCAGAATCACGAACGTGTTGTTGCGCGGTGGACGAGACGCCGGGGGCGTATCCGGCGGTAGAAATGCAGCGTCTTCAGGAAAAGACGGCTCGTCGCCGAAATCGCCTAAATCAAATTCGTCTCTACTCATGAATGCCTCCTAATAAGGGCAATGCGCCGAGTCACCAGCCGATCAGCCGATACCTGCCGTGTCAACCGACCGGCCCAATAATTCAATGTTGGCCAGCGGTACGAATACGGTTCGCCCCCCTGCGACCTGTACTTCGGCTCCGGGCAAGCGCAGCCCGTTCTCCACACTGCGGGGCGTCTCCACAAGCCGACGAATGCGGCCCGACATCCCCGCATATGGAGCGCGAGTCAGGCGCACCAGCGCGCCTTCAACCAGAGGCACATCCGTTTCAGGGGGCGGTGGCACCTGCCCACCTGTCGGCAGCGGGATCACGATCTCTGGACGGCTGGGCGACCAGCGCTCCGGCTCAGTCGCGTCAAACATTGCCGGGCGTCCCAGGTTATCGCGTAGGAGATTGTACACCAATTCTGACATTTGCTGATCGCCAAATCCTGAGGTCAGGATAATTGGTATGCTTTGCCGAAGCGCCGCCGCGCGGAGATCTGAAGACATGCTGGGCGCGACGATTGCGGCCATTTCCTGCTTCCTGGCGATCTCAAAGATAGCAGCGGAAGCGATGGGGCGAGTCAGGATAATGGCGAACCCCTTGAATTCAGAGAAAGATGTGTCGTCGTCCGCTGACAGGGATTCAATCCCGTTCTGAGGTTCCATCTTGTAGGCGCTGAAGGTGCGCTGGCCGTTGCCCCACACGCCCTGGATCAGCGCGCCAACGGTTTCCAGCAGCACTTCCTCCGCCCCGCGCACGGAGGTAATTTCGCCGGGGCACATCGCGTAGATGTCTATCGGTTCGGGATCGGCCTGCAAAACGATCTGCCCAT
>DATGFK010000861.1:0-2676 GCA_035309185.1 Aggregatilineales bacterium | reverse complement strand
CGGCGGCGCTACCCCCGCCGTTTACCAGGCTTTCGTGGACTTTGGCGCGACGGTGCCGCCCATGACGAGCGAAGACTACAACGGCTGGCTCAAAATCTGGCAGAAAAACAAACTTCAGAGTTTCGCGCCAACCTATCCCAGCTACCAGTGGCGTACCGTGATTATCGCCGCCGTGCATATTCTCAAAGGCGAGAGCGTGCCCAAAGAGTGGGTATTGCCTCAGTCGAACATCACGAATGATAACGTCGCCCAGTATGCCCGTGCCGACCTGCCCGATCAACATTGGGCCATGTGCGGCTGCGACCAGATTCCGGGCTTCCTGGAAAAACTATGGGGAACCCAGTAAAACGAATCGGAATGAACCGTGATCGCGGGTGGGTTTCCTCGCCGAGCCGGGGAGTACACTCCCCGGCTCACCAGATCACCTCATCGTTGTCTTGTAGTCGTGAGGGCAAGATGTTCAAAATATTCAGGACAAGGTTACAGAACAAGCTGGTCGTGGCCTTTATCCTCGTGCTGCTCATTCCAACCGTCGTCATCGTCGGCTACAGCCTCACGACTACTCGCAGCATCCTGCTCGACAAGGCCAGACCGGATAAGCTCAAGGCCATCGAAGGGCAGGTCGCCAACATCCAGGGGCGCCTGCTGCGCATCAAAGACGATCTCCTGCTGCTCAGCCAAGGAAAGGCTGTCAAGAGCTACATCCAGGACATCTCACAGAGCAGCGACCCGGCCAGTGTGAATTCAGCCCCGGTCAGTTTGTATCTGCAATCATTTATCGGCCATGCGACAGATACCTATCTCGACGCACGCATTCTGGACGTCACAGGCCAGGAGATCGTCGGGGCTGCCAACGTCAATGGAAGGCCGCAGAATATCATCGCCAGCGATCTCGAATCGCAGGCCGATCAGCCCTATTTTATTCGCACCATTGGCCTGATCCCCGGCGAGATTTTCATTTCCAGGGCTGACCTGAACGCTGCGCAGGGTAAGACGCTCATGCCCTACGTGCCGATCATTCGCTATGCCATCCCCCTCTACAACGATACGGAAACCATTTCTGGGGTGCTGGTCCTCAAAGCCCTGTTAAAGCCTGTCTTGGCGGCAGGAGTCGAAAGCGATCCGAGTGTCACAACCTACGTGGTGGACTCGGACGGTAGCTATCTGCTGAACCCGGATCAAAGTCGCCTCTATGGTCGTGTTGTAGGCCAGAAGAGTGGCCTGGCTGCGGACTTACCAGACGACTCGACGGCCATTCTCGGCAGCTCCGAAGGCGCGCTGTTCGGTTCGAAGGATTTGCCGGATGCGCTGCAAGTCTTTGCCCACGTCACGTTGCCCGGCTACGACACGATCCAGTGGACGCTGGTACAACAGCAGCCCCTGGCAAACATCCTCAAAGAAGTCAACAACACCTATCTGGTGATCTTTTCACTGGCCGGGCTTGCGCTGCTGGTCGCGATCGGCGTCGGCATTGCCGTCACGCACAGCATCCTGCGGCCCGTTCAGGAATTGACGCATACGGCGATGGCGATTGCCGGGGGTGACCTGTCTCAACAGGTATCGCCGCACAGCGAAGACGAAATCGGTGAGCTGGCGCGGACTTTCAACAAGATGAGCCAGGAAGTCTCCACATCGCATAACACCCTGGAAAAGCGTGTCGAGGAGCGCACCGAGCAGCTCAGAGAGGCCAATCGCCGCACGGAGGAGATCAGCCGGGCAAAGTCTATCTTCCTGTCGAACATGAGCCACGAACTCCGAACCCCGCTCAACGTGATCATCGGTTATTCGAGCAGTATGCTGGACATGCCCGAACTCTACGACAATCGAACGCTCGACAGCGACCATGAGCGTGACGTGCGCCTGATCAAAGACAGTGCCTACTATTTGCTGGGCCTGATCACGGACATCCTTGACCTGAGCAAAATCGAGGCCGGGAAACTGGAACTGCATCGCAGTGCCGTGGATTTGCCCGAACTCTTTAAGGGTATCCTGGCCATCTCGGTGGGTCTGGTCAAAGACAAGCCGATCCAGGTTCGCCCAGACTTCTCCAGTGATTTGCCGCCGGTTTGGGCCGACCCGACGCGGGTCCGGCAAATCATGCTCAATCTGATGTCCAACGCCATCAAATTTACACAGACGGGCAGCGTCACGCTGCGCGCACGGGTCGAAAATCAGGTCGTTCACATCTCGGTGATTGACACGGGAGTGGGCATTGAGGAAAAAGTCCTACCTTACGTTTTCGACCGTTTCGAGCAGGGCGGGCGCGATATTGACAAATACTATGGCGGAACGGGGCTGGGGCTGGACATCGCCAAGCAATTGGCCCAGATGCACGGCGGGGACTTGACAGTACAGAGTCAACTCGGACAGGGCAGTATCTTTACCTTTGGCCTTCCCCTGGCAGACAGCCAGCAATTGAAGCAAACGCCAGCCGAAATACAGCCAACGACAACCGAGGAAATTGCCTCAACCGTCCAAATCTTGATGCCTTCACAGAGCATTGCGCCACAATCTATTCTGCTGGTTGAGGATGAGGAGAGTATGCGAAGCCTGATGCGGCGCGTGCTGGAAGAAGCCGGCTATGTTGTTGTCGATGCTCAAGACGGCGAACAAGCCATGAAAATGGCCTATGGACTGCTGCCTGACCTGATTATTCTCGACGTTCGCTTGCCCAAT
>DATGFK010000860.1:0-6489 GCA_035309185.1 Aggregatilineales bacterium | reverse complement strand
CAGGTTACCCGTTTGCGCGTCCCACAGGCGGGCTGTGGAGTCCATAACACCGCCGTTACCTGAAGTCGCGGCCGTAACGACCGTTTTGCCGTCGGGTGAGAACCGCAACAAGGCGATGCCTGCCGTATGGCCTCTCAAAGTCGGCAGTCTTGATTTTTTCTGAACGTCCCACAACCGTACGACTCCGCTGTTGCGGTCGTTCGTAGCCATGAATTGTCCATCAGGCGAAAAAGCCACCGCCATCACGGCACCTGATTGGATAAATCGGTGCAGTTCCTGACCGGTCTGCACATCCCACAACCGGGCGGTCTTGTCGAGGCTGCCGGTGAGGACGGTCTTGCCGTCCGGCGAATACGCCACCACTCTCAGTTCATCGGTGTGGCCGACGAACTGGCGGATTTGCTGGCCGGTTTGCGTGTCCCACAGCCGTACTGTTCTGTCGAGGCTGCCGGTGAGGACGGTTTTGCCGTCAGGTGAGAATGCCACCGACCAAACTGCTTCATCGTGGCCGACGAATTGGCGGATTTGCTGACCGGTTTGCGTGTCCCACAGCCGGGCCGTGTTGTCGAAACTGCCGGTGAGGACGGTTTTGCCATCCGGCGAAAACGCCACAGACTCCACGAGATCAGTATGGCCGAGGAACTGGCGGATTTGCTGACCGGTTTGCGCGTCCCACAACCGGGCTGTCTTGTCCCAACTGCCGGTCAGGATGGTCTTGCCGTCAGGTGAGAATGCCTCGCCATGCACCAGTTGCGTATGACCGACGAACTGGCGAATTTGCTGACCGGTTTGCGCGTCCCACAGCCGGGCTGTCTTGTCAGGGCCGCTGGTGAGGATGGTTTTGCCGTCCGGGGAAAACGCCACCGACCAAACTTCGGCATCGGGGCCGACGAACTGGCGAATTTCCTTACCCGTTTGCACATCCCACAGCCGGGCTGTTTTGTCGATGCTGCCCGTCAGGAGGGTTTTGCCGTCAGGTGAGAATGCCACATCATTCACAACATCCGTGTGGCCGATAAATTGCTGTCGTGGGGTAAAATCGTACAGAGACACTTTCGACAGAACCGCATCGGCCTGGGGCACGTATTGAATGTTCATGGCGCGGATGGCAAGCAAAGCGGCCGTCTCCGTATTGATGCCCGCCTGCAACAGGTAGTTTGCCTCGGCGGCGAGGCGCAGCGCGTTCGAGTGGGTCGCTTCTGTCCTCGCCATTGCCGCATTGTTGATCGCAAAGGCCGATAATCCCGCCGCGATAAGCAAAAAGACCGTCAGCGCCCCGGCCAGGTAGCGCAGCCGAATCGCCGCCCGACGTTGCGAGGCGGCAGCCTGTCGCGCCAATTCGAGTTCCCGTTCACGCTGTGCTTCGGCTTCATGCTCACGCCGTTCGCGATCGACAACGCTGGCCTGCAAATAACCTGTCTCGTCGGCGTTCATCGCGATCTGGCCGCTGGTTGCCAGGGCCTCGAACTGTGTCAGGCGAGCGCCGGACGCCAAAAAGCTCGGATCGCGTTTGCCTTTCGACCAATCCGCCACTGCCGCAGCCAATCGGCGCTGAATGTACAGGTCTTCGCGGGCGTCGGCCAGCCAATCGCGCAGGCGATCCCAGGTGCGAATCAATGCCTCGTGCGCGATCTCAACCGTCGGGCTGCGCGTCAGCGGGTCACGGTCAAGTGTCAGCAGCCGGTATTGCGTAAAGGCCGCGATCACGTCGTCTACGCCGCCGACAGCATTCAATTCAATCTGCAACGCGCGCCGCCGCGTATCTTCCACGCCCTCGCCCGGCGTCACCAGACGTAAGAACAATTGTCGCGCCGCTTCCTGCCCGGCAGCGTCTAACTCGTCGTACAGGGCATCGGCACGGCGGGCCAGCGCTCCCGTGATCCCGCCCGTTTCGTGGTATGCCTCGACAGTGAGCGTGTCCCCGGCGCGGCGCTCAAACAATTCAGTCAGCGCGTATTGTAGCAGTGGCAATGCGCCGGGCTGTTCACCCACTTCTTTGACAATGGCGGCCACCAGCGCTGGTTCCACGTTCAGGCCGAGTCGCTCCGCCGGGCCAACGATGGCGCGCTCTAACTCCTCGTCGTTAAGCGGCATCACCAGTTCGGTGTGGCTGCGCACCAGTTCCGCCAGGTGGCGATAGGCCAATGGTCGGTCGTAGAAATCAGCGCGAATGGTCAGGATGACCCGCACGCGGCTGCGCGGATCGGTCACCACTGACAGCAGGTTATCGATGAAATGCGCCCGCGTACTTTCATCTTCAAGCAGCGTGAACAACTCCTCAAATTGATCGATGAGTAGCACCAGCTCCACGCCCTGGTCAACCGGCAGCAGGCGCTTTGCCACGCGGGCCAAGCCGCGCCGGTCCTCGGTCAGTTGATCGAGCATACCGGGGACAGGACTGCTGGAAATGCGCAGCAAGGCCGCTTCCAGTTCCTCGAAGGGATGGGTGCCGGGCAGCATCTCGGTGACAAGCCAGCGCCCGGAGTTGAGCAAGCCGCCTTTGCGCAGGGCCGGGATCAATCCGGCGCGGGTGACGCTCGATTTGCCGGAGCCGCTGGCTCCCACCACCGCCAGAAAGCGCGCGCCATCGCCCGTTTCGCTAAGTCGTGCCAACAGCCGCTCCGTCAGTGCTGCCCGCCCGAAGAAATCGAGGGCGTCAGCTTCCTGGAAGGCGCGTAAGCCCTTATACGGATTGATAGCCTGTGAGGTTTGCAAGCCCATGTGCGTCCCCAGTATCGAAGCGACGGAACCTGAGGCTTCTTTGACGAACGCGGTTTCCGACTCGTCGGCGAGTCCAGCGAGACTCGCCATGTCCACTACATTCAAAAGATTCAACTGCTGCGCGCGCTCGATTGCCTGATGGCGGCTGTGTACGTCGAACTTGATGTAGATCTGTCCAACGTACCAGCGAACGGTTGTGTTGGACAAGTGCAGCCGAGCCGCGATCTCTTTGGTGGACAGGCCCTCGATCATCAGCTTCAAGATGTCAATTTCACGTTCAGTCAGCGGTTCAGCTAATGGCTGCGCCGGGGCGCGCTGTAGATTGGGCAACGCTGCTCGAAATGCCCCGGCGAAGCGTAGTACGCTGGTGTAGCGCTGCATGGGTTCTTTAGCTGTCGCCGTTTGCAACACTTCGTTGAGCGCCGCAGGCAAATTGGCGCGGTGTGTGTTGAGCAAGGGCAGCGGTTCGCTCAGGTGCTTGTGGATAAGCTGCGCGGGCGTCGTGGCGTCGGGGTATGGGCGCTCGCCGATCAGGGTTTCATAGATCACCACGCCCAGGCTGTAGATGTCGGCGCGCGGCGTGACGGTCTCGCCTTTGATCTGTTCGGGTGTAATGTAGGCTGGCGAACCAATCACGCCCTCTTCCTCGGTCACGTCGCGGGCGCTCAAATCTTTAGCGATGCCGAAATCGGCCAGGTAAGCGTTGCTGTCCTCGTCCAGCAGAATATTGTCGGGTTTGATGTCACGGTGTACTACGCCGTTGCGGTGCGCGATAGTCAGGCCACCGGCGATCTGTTCCAGCAGGCGAGCAGTCGCTTCTACCGACCAGGGACTATTACGCAACGAGGCGCGCAAACTGTCAGGCAGCCAGCGCATGACCAGGAATGCCCCGTCAGGATCGCGCCAATAATCGTACAGCGGAACGATGTGCGGATGCTCCAGCCGGGCGATGAGCTGCGCTTCGACTTCAAAACGACGGATAAATTCAAGCTGGCTGGCCCGTTCAGGCCGGATCACCTTGACGGCTACCTCCCGCCCCACGGCGGGTTGAAAGGCGCGATAGACAGCGCCAAAGCCGCCAGAGCCGACCTGCTCGCGCAGTTCGTAACCTTTGATTGTCCGATTGCTGTAGTCACCGTAATTGTTGGGATTCGCGCTACTCATCGCCTGCTCCTAACGCGCCGTCCGCGCTGTGTGTTGCCAACCACATACCTGATCCCATGTGGATTTCGGCACGGGTCAATGCTCTGGGAGGCTTCAAGATCGCCCGCTACTTCCTCAAAATGATCGATACGGAGGTTTGGGCGTACTCATGGTTTACAACTGATCAGCAGGAAGTCCGGCCAGATGTGCTACCTATTGAAGTGGCCGGACTTGCTGATTGAATGCTTCCAAACTCCTGTTTACTGCGGAGAACCAGTATTCCCCCTCATCCAAAGCGCGTTGTTCGTGGACGTGGTACTCTCCAAAGCGGCAGCAAAATCACCACTCCACGGACGGCTCTAGCAAACCAGCCCGTTCATCTTACTGGGGTCTCATCAACTCAAGAGTGCCGGAAGGGCCAAAAGGCAGGGCCGCGATTGCTGTCTCAAAACCCGTCGTCATGTCGATGAGATAGAGACCGGGGTTTTTAGCGTAGTCAGTCGCGTACAGCTTACCATCCGGGCCAAAGGCCAGCCCCATGAGGGAGTTACTGCCCACGAGATTGACGATCTTTGTCGCCTTCCCGGTCGCAGGGTCGATACTGTAAAGGATCGCGGGTACCATGGAAGAGCCAAGCGTGGTCGTCACCCCGTACAGTTTCCCATTACTATCAAACGCCAGGTCCATGAAAAACTGTGGAGCGCCCGTCGCACCAACGCGGGTAAACGCTCCGGTCTTCACATCGACCGTGTAGAGTGAGTTGTAGTTTGGGTCGGAGCCAGGGGTACACTCTTTAGTCGTCGGAGCCGGGTTACAATCCCCCACCGCGTATAGGGTCCCGTTAGAGGCGAAGTCCAGCGACATGACCGCCAGCCCGGGCACAGCCGTGCCGAACAGCGTGGCCCGTCCAGTTTTCGGGTCGATGGTTGCGAGCTGCTCATCCCCGAACAGGGGTCCGCACATGCTGTACAGCGTTCCCGAAGGCGACAGCGCCAACGTGTCGCAGGATCCGCCGTGTGTCGACCCGATGTCCTGGGTGGTGATCTTGCTGCCGGTGACCTGGATGGCAAAGATTTCCTTCCCGTTCGCGGGATCGGTGCCCGGACCGGTTGTATAAAACATGGCGTTCAACTCAGCTTGCGCCTTGGGAGCCAGCGCGCTGGTTCCCAAGAGTGGCACCAGTACGATCAGCACCAGTGCAACGATAGCTAAACGTGGAAACTTGATAGTCATGGTCTTCTCTCCTTTGCGTGGAAATGAACTCGAGTATTTAGTTGGTGGTAGTCCTAGGGTTTGTTGCCAACCACACACCTAATGCTATGAGGATTTCGGCGCGGGTCAATGCTCTGGGAGGCTTCAAGAGGGCGATTCCATACATATTCCCTACAGGGAATGAGAGAGGATGAACCACTCCGTAGTAAGCTACGGAGTATCAAGCACGAATCCACAATCCCGCGGCAAGCCGCGAGGAATTAGACCTGAGTTGAGTTGGATTAAACGATTCAAAGTAGGGGCGGCCCGATGTGGTCGCCCGCTTCTGCAATCTACTATCCCCTGATCCACGTTGTGCGGAAGGTACGGGTATCCGTCATCCCGCCCTGGACATAAGCGACAATGGCCTGGATTGGGGCGGTAGCGCGGAATAGAATGGTTTTCGGGTTGGCGCAACTGACCACCTGGATGCCTGCTGCTTCTATCTCGGTTTGGACAGTTGCCGCTTGTTGGGTGATGATGTCCATCGCCTGATTAACTTTGTCGGCAAGCTGCGGCGCAGCAATCCCGCATACGAGAGCAGTCAGCGTCGGGCCAAGCGGTGAGTTAATCAGGACTGCCGAGACGCCCTGGTACGCTTTCGCAGTCAATTGTCCGCTGGTCTGGGTGATCGTGGTTAGCACCACCGGACTGAGTTGCGTCGTGGTTGTTCCGGGCTTGCCGAACACACCCGGGAAATAGGCTCCAGCTACGCCTGCTCCCACCAGTACAGCAATGATCAGGACGATGGTGGCTATCACAAGCGGAGGCCGGCGGCTGTTGGCGGACTTCTCCAACTCGAACGGATCGGTAGGCGGCGCTTCTGGCGCAAATTGACAGGATTGGGACGCTCTTCACGGCGTAGCTTGAGCTGTTTAGGAGGCTTCGCAGCTTTGGCGGGCTTTGCGCTCTTTCCGGTCTCGACCAACGCCTCGGCCTGGGCAAACATTGGCCCTGTGCTGGCGAACGGATCTTCGGCCCCGAAGAAATCTTCTCCCGCCGGTATAGCGACGCACGTACCCAACACAGTATCCAACCACTGTTGCGATTTCTGGACACCGTTTGCCTTCCAGCAGCAACTTGATGATGAGAAACCGGATTTTCTCCACACTGTTGCTGGCTTCTTTATACTGCTTCTCAACCTCTGGAAGGCTCAGGTGAGGGGCAGGCTTAAGGAGTGCTGGCATACCCCACAAGCATAACCAACTCAAAACAATTTCGTATTATTGGGCAGGGCATTCGGCGCAAGGCACAGGAACAAAACGTTCAAGTGGTGAAAGTCACCGATTTTCAAGCCCTCAAAGCGCGCGGTATCCAGGCAACTCATGAGGGCCGCCCGGTTTATGTTGGCGGGCCACGTCTGCTGGAAATGCT
>DATGFK010000859.1:0-5714 GCA_035309185.1 Aggregatilineales bacterium | reverse complement strand
TGATGTGCAATCAGCGTATGGCAGAACTCTACGGGTACAGCGTGGATGAAATGCTAACGTTGCGCCTGAGTGATCTGCCGTTTAGCGAAGCGCTGCGCCAGAGCCGCCTGGAACTCTATCGTTCCTGTTGGGAAACAGGCAAGCCGCTGACCACAGAATATTCGCTGCCATTGCGCGGGCAAGACTACTATTTCCAGGAAAGCATCAGCCCTATCCGAGATAGCAACAGTGGACGTTCACTGTTGAGCTTCGCCGCCGTTGACATCACGGACCGCCGTCGTGCGGAAGATGAACTACGCCGACTGAATACGGAATTGGAACAGCGGGTTCATGAAAGGACTGTCGAACTTCAGCGAGAACGCAACCTGTCTCAAACGATTCTCGACTCAATGGGTGAAGGCGTCATTTACAGTGAAGATGGAACCATACACTACGTAAATCGCGCATTGGGCACTTTGACAGACTATGCTGCCCAGGAACTGATTGGTTCTCCAGATGGAATATTTCTCGGACGAGATCATATAGACCAACAAGGTATTACTGCGGTCTATAGCTTGAGCGGTCTGGTCAGCGAGGCGGAAATGACCTGGCGTGGTGAGCGGGCCTTTTTCCGTAAGAATGGGAGCAATTTCAACGCCGCACTGACGGTTTCGCGTCTGATAAATGTTTCACGGATTGACAATCCTGCCTCTAAGTCTGGAATCATTGTACTGGTACGGGACATATCCGAAGAGAAACAGCTCGAGGCACAAAAATCTCGCTTTATTGCCGACGCCTCTCATGAACTGCGTACCCCTCTGACGAACATCACAACCCGACTGTATCTCTTGCGCAAACAACCTGAGCAATCTGAAACCCACCTGTCCGCGCTCGATAACGCGGTTAACCGCGCGACCGAACTTGTCGAGGATTTACTGGACATTAATCGGTTCGAACGGGGAGCAGTACACCTTAAGCGGCAGCAAACGCTGCTGCAAGACCTTGTCATGTTGGCCGTGCAATCGCAACTGCCCGAAGCCGCTGCAAAGAACATTCTACTCGGCACTGATATGCCCACTGAAGCGATTTTTGTACTGGTCGATCCCAATCGTTTTTTGCAGGTGATTGTCAATCTCCTGACCAACGCAATCAATTACACCCCTGGGGGGGGACGTGTGACGGTCGAACTTGGGGTCGAGGCTGTCGAAACCCGTCAGTATGCAGTGCTGCGTGTACGTGATAACGGGATAGGAATTCCGCCCGAACATTTGCCACACATCTCTGAGCCGTTCTACCGGGTAGACCATTCCGCGCGTCGAGGGACGGGGCTGGGTCTTTCGATTGCGAAAGAGATCATCGAACTCCATAAGGGATCATTGATCATCGAGAGCGCCGTTGGCGTGGGCAGCACGTTCGGCGTTATGTTGCCGGTAGTATCGTAGAAATGGCCCTTGCCCGCTACAATCGTAGTCATGATTGTGAGAGACATAGACCTATCGCTGATCATCGTCAGTTGGAACGTGCGCGAGTATCTGTCCGCCTGTTTGGACAGCATTCAGGCCAATGGAGGCAGTCTCAAGCTGGAAGTGATCGTAGTCGAATCGGCCAGCACAGACGGGACGGCGGCATTGCTCGACGAACGCTACGACTGGGTGAAAGTATTCCCGCAAGCAGAGAATATTGGCTTTACGCGGGGCAATAACGTGGGACTTGCTGCCGCGCAGGGCCGCTACGTGATGTTGCTCAATCCCGACACCCTAGTCATTGGTAAGGCCCTGGCCCGCATGGTTCAAATTCTTGACGAATATCCCAACGTGGGGATTGTCGGCCCACTTACGCTCAACACCGATGGAACGACACAAAGCACTAGGCGCCGTTTTGCGACGCTGACATCCGCTGTCTTTGAAACACCCTCCCTGCAACCTTACACGCCGCGCAGCGTGCTGGATCGCTATCAGGCCAATGACATCGCGGACACCGAAACTGCTGATGTTGACTGGGTGCAGGGGTCGGCCCTGATGGCTCGCCGACAAGTTTACGAACAAATCGGCCCCTTAGACGAAGCCTACACCATGTTCTACGAGGAAACAGACTGGTGTCGGCGGGCACGCCAAAAGGGTTGGCGCGTGGTTTATGTGGGCGACGCAACTATTGTCCATCATGGTGGCAAAAGCGCCGATCAGGTTCCCGCTTTCAAGCATATTTACTATCAGCAAAGCAAGCTTCGCTACTTTCGTAAGTATCACGGGCGGCTGGTGTCCGGCCTACTGCGAGCGGCACTGCTTCTTAGCTATGCCCATCAATTAGCCCTGGAAGGTGCGAAAGGAATCCTGGGCCACAAGCGCGCTCTGCGAAGGGAGCGTGTCGGCGTATACTGGCGCGTCCTCCGCGCCTTATCCCTACCCGGCGTAATGGGTTAAATTGAGCATTCGGCACGTATGCGCATTGGCCTGATCACGGGAGAATATCCACCAATGCAGGGTGGCGTCGGCGCGTTCACGCGAGAACTGGCCCGCGCGCTGGCTGAAGCAGGTCATACGGTTCGTGTGTTGACTGACCAGCAGGTACAGAGCCGTGATGAATTCGGTATCCAGGTTTCAGGGCACGTGACCAGTTGGAACCGGGCCAGCCTCGGCCAAATCCAAAAGTGGGCAAAGGACAATCGGCTGGATATAGTGAACATTCAATATGAAGCGGCTGCCTTCCGCATGTCGCAGCTAATCCACTTCCTGCCGCGTTGGATAGCGGACGTCCCGGCTGTAACAACATTCCACGATCTACTGGTACCCTATCTATTCCCAAAAGCCGGGCTGCTGCGCTTTCAGGCAATCCTGGCGCTGGTGCGCGGGTCGGCAGGTGTGATCACCACAAATCGCCAGGACGAACAACGGCTCATTGACAATGGAATTCGGCATCTTTGCGGCATTCCGATCGGCTCTAACATTGCTGTGAATCTGCCGCCAAACTATGATCGCGTAGCCTGGCGTGAAAGCCTGGGCATACCCGGCGATGCAGCTCTTGTAGGTTACTTTGGCTTTATGAATGCCAGCAAAGGCGTTGATACCCTGCTGGCTGCGCTGAACAGTCTACTTCAAGACGGCGTGAACGCCCATCTATTGATGATCGGCGGGCGGACGGGAGCCAGCGATCCCACCAATGCCCATTATGCAGACGAGATAGACGGCCTGATTAGGCAATATCGCCTAGCCGACCATATCCAATGGACAGGCTTCGTAGACGGGCCACACGTCAGCGCCAACCTGACCGCCTGTGATGTCCTCGCGCTGCCCTACCAGGATGGCGTGTCTCTGCGTCGGGGCAGCTTCATGGCAGCCATTGCCCACGGTTGCGCTATCGTAACCACGCAGCCGCAGGGCGACGTCCCTGAAGTGGAAGATCGCATCCATGCCCTGCTTGTGCCGCCGGGCGATTCCCCAGCGTTGGCGATTGGCTTGCACGAAGTTTTGTCGAGCAGCGATCTTCGGGCCGTGCTAAACAAAAATGCCCTGCGTCTGGCTGCCGATTTCACCTGGGATCGCATCGCCAAACGCACGTTAGATTTCTTTCTGGAGATTGTAAACGTTTGACACTATTGAAACGGCTGACATCGCCCCTCTCACTCTTGGTGATAGCCTACCTATTGGCCGGGACGATCTATAGTGTAGCGACGCCGATCCTGGAAGCATCCGATGAGCTGTGGCATTACCCGATGGTGAAATACCTGGCCAACCATGGCCTGCAACTGCCCGTGCAGAACCCCACGGTCACCACGGAATTCCGGCAGGAAGGAAGCCAGCCGCCACTGTATTACATGCTCTCGGCCATCCTCACGGGCTGGATTGACACGTCTGATATTGACGTGGTACGCCGCATCAATCCTCATGCCGATATTGGTATCGTGACGGCAGATGGCAATTTCAATATGCTAGTACACGATCCTGCGGTGGAAGCGTTTCCCTGGCATGGCACGGTACTCGCAATCCATTTGTCCCGGCTGCTATCCGTGTTACTGGGCGCGCTGAGCGTCGCAGCGACCTACCTGATAGCGGAGGCACTTTTCCCGGCTCGCCGCTGGCTGCCCCTGGTCGCCGGGATATTTACGGCGTTTAACCCGATGTTCCTCTTTATCAGCGGCAGCGTCAATAACGATAATCTGTCCAATGCACTTGCAGCGGTGCTCTTATTGTTTATTGTGCGTCTCGTGAAACGCCGCGACGAGCCACCAACGCGCGACCTGATCCTGATCGGGATCGTCAGCGGCGCTGGGATGCTTGCCAAGTTCAACAACGGCTTCCTGACCCTGCTGGTCGCGGTGGCCCTGGCCGTGATCGCCTACCGGCTGCGCCGCTGGCGCCCATTGCTCGTGGGCGCGCTGGTGACCGGCGGCCTGACTATCGCCATTGCGGGCTGGTGGTATGTCCGGAACTGGCAGCTTTATGGCGATCCCACAGGCCTCAACATGATGCTGCGCATCGTGGGAGAACGTACTGTACCCGCAAATCTCGCCCAATTGTGGAGTGAACGATTCGCGTTTGAGATGAGCTACTGGGGATTCTTCGGCGGCGTCAACTTACCCATCTCTGATCTGGCCTATACAGCCTTCAACTTGATCGCGGTAGTTGCACTTGTTGGATTGGTGGTTTGGGCCATTCGCAAAGCCGGCCTCCTACGGCGTTTTTCGCCTGGCCCGTTCACGGGAGAGAGCTTGGCGGTCACTGATCGAACATTCGACTGGTCGCTTGTCATCGCCCGTGCCCTTACGATCCTCTGGATCGGTGTGCTTTTTGTTTCGCTGCTGCGTTGGACGGCATCCACCTGGGCAACTCAGGGACGGCTTATGTTCAGCGCTATCGCCCCGATTAGCGCCTGGATGGCAGCGGGACTGTTTGCTTTACCTACCGTCACCTTGCGGCGCATTGTGGTGACCCTGGCCGTTGGATGGTACGCCTTTGCCGGTGCAATCCTCGCTCCCTGGCACATTATTCAATCCTATGCGCTTTGCGAAGACGAACTCGATCCACGACCATCCTGCGTGAGCTTACAGCAACCCACCGATATGTGGCAGGACTACCCGGCAACCTTCCACGAACCCGATCATGACAGTCCAGTGATCTCCTTTGACCCCTCGGTTCAGTTCACCGCCGTAGGGCACACAAAACCGGGTGGAGATTTGCATCCCGGCGACACTTTACAGTTCATGATGCCCTTCCACGTGGATGCGCGGACGAGCCATTTCTCACGCGATTGGAGCATCTTCATTCATCTGGAGAACGCCGCTGGCCTCATCGTGTGGCAGCGGGATGTCTATCCAGGTCAGGGCAAATATGCGACAAGCCTGATGAACGGCGAAATGTTGTGGTACAACCGCTTTGCTGTGTCAATCCCTGACCAGGCGTACGTGCCACAAAGCCTTCGGGTATACCTGGGCATGTATGACCTTCACAGTGGCGCCCGCATGATCGCGCAGGGCAGTGGCGCAAACACTGACAACCGCATCTATCTCGGCACAATCCGGCTGACGCCTCGCGTGGACAACAGCCTTCCGGGCATTCCTAACCCGATGCATGTCAACTTCGGCGGCGAGGCAGAACTCCTGGGCTATGACGTATCCCGGCTGGCGGTCTATCCTGGACAACCTATCACGGTGACACTCTACTGGCGGCCAATCCATCCGCTGACAACGGATTATCACGTTTTCACGCAGATTTTGATGCCGGGTACATCCAATGTCGTGG
>DATGFK010000858.1:0-2401 GCA_035309185.1 Aggregatilineales bacterium | reverse complement strand
CGGGCCAACCACGTGGCGGCCCTCGACATTCAGGCCCGGCACCCCGGCCAGCGTCGCAATTTTAAGCTGATCCACGGGCCGCGCCCAGTACGCACTGTCCCGCGATGGCGGGACGTTGGCGCTGTTCTGTGGCTCATCTTGCTTGTGAGGCGTATCCATCATTACTCTCCCCCGTCCCCGAATCCCTCTTTCACCGCTGCGGCTTGAGTGTGCCTACGGCAGCAGTCGCCTCGGCTTCATTGGCGTATAGTGTGATGGCTTCGTTGAGCCGGGTCAACTCAAAGATCTGCCGGTAATGGTCATTCAGGCCGAAAGCAACCAGCCGCTGCTGCTGGCGCTGGGCGCGGATCAGCAGCATGACGAGCAGGCCGATGCCGGAGCTGTTCATATATTCCAGCTTGGCGAAGTTTAAAGCGACGACCTGCACATCCCCGCTGCTGGCGCGCGCAAAGGAATCCACGAGGGCGTTCTCGGTCTGCGTGTTCACATCGCCCTGGATGTCAATAACGTTGACCTGGGTGTTGATGGTTCGAACGTTCGCCGTGAGTTTCGCTTCTGGCATTCTTCCGTCCCTCGTATCTGAATTGAGTTGGCCGATCCTTGACGCGCTCTCGAAAATACCCAGAGCGCCTGTCTGATCGGAGAAAATAGCATCGGATTGTCTTTTGCTGCGGCGAGCAAATTGTATCCAATTGTGGTTGGGCAGTGCTATCCATTTGGCCGGACACATCAAAAACGCACGCGAACCCGACTGGCGCAACGGCGCTTCAAAGTTGCGTACGGGCTTCCTCGTTTTCCTTCAACCGGATGATCAGTTCGACCACGTGATGGGTTGCCTCGGTGGTAATGCGCATATCATCTACCATGTTCTTGACGAGAAACAGGCCCCAGCCACGCGGCGATTGCAAGCCAGCCAGTTTCGCGTCGAGGTCGGGCGCTTCCGTCGGCGCAATGGGTCTGCCGCCACCCTGATCCGTGACCCGAACGACCAACTCGTCGGCAGTCGCTTCGACGCGGATCAGCACAGGCAAATCGGGGTCGAAGTGATTGCCGTGTTCCATCGCGTTCATCGTCGTCTCGCCCACTGCCGTTTGCAACTTTTCCAGACGCGCCTGTGGCAGCTTCAGGTCGCGGACAGCCTCGGTGACACGCTCTATCGCCGCGCGCTCATTGCCTTCCTGGCTGGCAATCGAAAACTCGGCCAGGACGCGCCTGCCATTGTTCCTGTCTGGCAACGTGTATTGCAAGGTGACGAGCGTCACGTCGTCCTCCTGTTCCCAGGTCGGCCCGGTGAAGCGCCGCAGTTCCGCGCGCAGGCAGTCAATCAAGCGCTCGCCGCCGGGGGTCTGTTCGACCAGCGCTTCAAGCCGCCCTTCCCCGAACATCTCACGAGCCGTATTGTGTGCCTCAACCAGCCCATCGCTGTAGAACAGGATGCTGTCGCCCGGCGCCAGTCTTGTTTCTTTCTCCTCGTAGACCATCGAGGGCATCAGCCCCAGCGGCATCCCGCGCGCCCACAGTTCCGATACGCCGTTTGCCGTTCGCAGATAGGGCGCGGTGTGCCCGGCGTTGGCGAAGCGCAGTTCACCGCTGGCCGGATCGAGGATGGCACACAGGCAGGTTACAAACATTTTGGGCGGCATGTCGGGGCACAACACGTCATTGGCGCGGGCCAGCACCGCGCCGGGCGCATTGAGGCGCTCCGCCGCAGCGCGCAGCACACTGCGCGTAGACGCCATCAACAGCGCCGCCGGTACGCCCTTATCGGACACGTCGCCGATAAACAGCACGACTCGCCCGTTGGACAGCGGGAGAAAGTCGTAGAAGTCGCCGCCGACGGTTTGCGCCGGTTGCCAGTAGGCTGCCAACTGCCAGCCTGCGAGGATAGGCACTTCCCTGGGCAGTAGCGTCTGCTGAATGATCCCGGCGATGCGTAGCTCCTGCTCAAAGCGCTCGATCTGGCGGCCTTCGATCTGCTGCTGGCGGGCCAGTTGAGCCACGCGGAAGGCGGTGGCGGCCTGCACGGCCAGATTGTTGAGCAGCCGGTGGTCGTCAGAGGAATAGCCCTGCTCGCTCAGACGCGCGCCCAGGCTCAACAACCCCACCAGTTCGCCCCGGCTGACCAGTGGCAAGGCCAGCACCAGACCCGCCGCTCGCATTTTCTCCAGGGCCGCTGACGCCGAGGGCAGCTTGAGGGTCGTGATGTCCAGCGCCCCCGGCGCGCTCAGACAGTAGGCGAAAAAGGGATCGTCCTGGGGGACTTCGATGGCAGGAATCATCGCTGGCAGGGGCCAGGATGAGTCTGACTGAGAAGGATAAGCCGGTACGCTGTCGCCGCTTTCGCGCAGCCACAGCGACTCGCTCGTGGGTTTCATCGTCTCCGCGATCACGCGCAGAAGCG
>DATGFK010000857.1:0-4719 GCA_035309185.1 Aggregatilineales bacterium | reverse complement strand
TTCCGCCGTCTTCTTGCCGACCCCAGGCACGCGCGTCAACACATCGGATTCTTCACGGGCAACCGCGTTTTTTAGGTGATCAAGTGAGATTGTGCTCAGGATCGACAGGCCCAGTTTTGGCCCGACACCGCTGACCGACAGCAGCAGTTCAAACAACTCACGGTCTTCCTCAGCCGGAAAGCCGTAGAGTGTCAAGGAATCCTCGCGCACGGCCAGGTGTGTGAACAGGGTCAGGGTATGGCCTGGCCCCTCGATGATGTCGAATACGGTTTTGGGGACATAGACGCGCAAGCCCACGCCGCCGACCATGACCACGATCCAGTTCTTTTCCTGACTGACGACCTGACCGGAGATGATGTCTATCATGACAAAAATTTATCCTTCGCCTTCGTCCACGAGGCGTTCCCACCGTGAACTTTGCAGCGCAGTGAGGGCAATAGCCAGGGCATCCGCCGCATCGTCGGGTTTGGGGATGGTTTCCAGGTTGAGCAGAGTTTTGACCATCTCCTGCATCTGGGGCTTGGCAGCATTGCCATAGCCTGCGATGGCCTGTTTGATGGATGCGGGCTTGTATTCGTGAATGCGCAAGTTGGCATCGGCCAGGGCCAGCAGTGCCACGCCGCGCCCCTGGGCCACGTGAATGGCAGCGGTCACGTTCTTGCCAAAAAACATCTCTTCGATGGCCGCTGCGTCTGGCTTATAGGTTGCGATCAGATGGGTCAATTCGCGATACAACTGTTGCAAGCGCTTCGGCATCGGCGTCTTGGCGGGCGTCGAAACCACACCATAGGCCACGGCGATGACCTGCCCATCTTCCTCTTCCCTCACAAAGCCGTAGCCCGTGGTGGCCGTGCCCGGATCAATGCCCAGAACTAACATTTTTTGGCGTTCCTGTTAAAACTCTGGCGGTGTAAAACGAAAGGCGACTGGCGCATCGCGGTGCGCAGTCGCCCTCATATTCGCTGGCAAGCGGAGTGATCAGGCTGCCTCGAAGGCGCTGGCAACTTCGTCGGTGATGTGCAGCGTCGAGGCAACTGACTGAACGTCGTCCAGTTCTTCCAGGCGCTCAATCAGTCCCATAATCGAAAGTGCCTGATCCTGTGCGAGATCCATTTCGTTCTTGGCGACCCAATTCAGCGTCGCGTCGGCGACCTTGTACTTATGTTCGAGGAGTTTGGCTTCCACGGCGGCCAACGACTCGCGCGGTGTGTAGACTTCTATGACTTCGTCGCCTGGCACAACGTCGTCGGCCCCGGCGTCGGCGGCGATCATGAACAGGTCATCCGCGTCCACGCCCTCGGCAGGCACCTCGATCAACCCCTTGCGATCAAACTGCCAGGCCACCGAACCCGCTTCGCCCAGACTGCCGTTGCTCCGGTTGAAGACCTGCCGGATGTTGGAAAGGCTGCGATTTTTGTTGTCGGTCAACACATCTACCAGGATCGCCACGCCATTCGGCCCATAACCCTCATAGGTGATTTCTTCCATCACGATCCCGTCGTCACCGCCGCCCGCGCCGCGTGCAATGGCCCGATCAATGTTTTCCTTGGGCATGTTCGAGGCTTTGGCTTTTTCAATGGCAAGGCGCAGCCGGTTGTTTGCATCCGCGTTCCCGCCGCCGTCTCGTGCAGCCATCGTAATATCCCGCCCCAGGCGGGTGAAGATTTTCCCGCGTTTTGCGTCAAGCGCACCCTTCTTGCGCTTGATCGTTGACCATTTAGAATGCCCACTCATGACAAATTTCTCCAGGCGAAAGCCTACTCTATGATTTAATTCTATTATCAATTATACCCAGACTATGCCAAACGCAAGGCCCAATTCGGCCTAGCAGCCCGCCCAAAACGTCTGACCGACAGCTTTCCATTGTTTCCCTCCCTGAGCGGTGACAGGGATATAATCAGAGCCGGTTTCTTCTCCGCAATGACAAAGGATCAAACGCGATGTCCAACGAACGGCAAACGCATACTGTCCAGGTGGCAGGCCTGACGCGCCACTTTCCCCTGTTTGAGGTCGCGCCTGGGGTGCGGATCGCTATTGTCAATATCCTGGGAGACAATGAACTGGTTCAGGCCGCGTCGAAGGCGCTGGCCTCGTTGCTTGCGGATCGTCATGCAGATGTCCTGATTACTGCCGAATCCAAGAGCATTCCGCTGGCTTACGATCTATCGGTTGCAATGAAAGTGCCTTACGTGGTGCTGCGCAAGGCATACAAGCCTTACATGGGCAATGCGATCCAGGCCGATACCCTCTCCATCACAACTGGTGCGCCCCAAACGCTCTACCTGGATGAGAAGGATCAGTCTCTGGTCAAAGGCCACAGGGTTATTTTGGTAGACGACGTGATCAGCACGGGCAGCACGCTCCAGGGTATGCGCGTTATCACGGACAAGGCTGGCGGGCAGATTGTGGGACAGGCCGCGATTTTCACCGAAGGGGATCGCGCCAGGTGGACGGAAGTGATCGCACTCGGCCATCTGCCCGTTTTTGTCGAATCCGGCAAGCATTAAGATCCATCTAGCAAGCTGCCCCGTACCTTGCGGCAGCGCGTGAGGTGAGCACGTAGAACGATGTCCGACTATCCTTACGACGATGAATTGTCGAGCGGTGGCACCGCCCCATCTCCGAACGATCTGGTAAGCCTGATGGTGTCCCGGCTTTCCGAATGGCTGTACTACGTGACCCAGGACCCGCCCCTGGACGAACTCAAAGCCAGGGCCGACAAGATTATGGACGATATTTGCGCGGCCAGTGGCGTTCGTGGTGCGCAAGAGGTGGCCGCTGAACTGGCGCTGGCTGTGGATTCGCGGTTCGAGGCGTTGGGCCTGTGGCGGGCGTGGTATCCCCGCCTGATGGGCCTCTACAGCCCGGTCATGGACGAAGCAACAAAACAGGCGCAAATGAATCTGTTCCGCTGCTTCATGAACTTTTATTTGAACCGGGGCGATATGGTGCGGGCCAATATCGCCATCAATATGTTGATTGACCTGGCGGCCTTGCAGGAAGACAGCTCGCTCAAAGAAGCCATGCTTGGCGCCGCCGCCGTCGCCGCCGCCCTGGATAAAGGCGACAAGGGGCTTGTCCTGGCTGAGCAATTGCTTGAGCTGGCCGAGACCACCGGCGACCACATCTTGATGGCGGAGGCTTATGGCGTTGTGGCCCAGTTCCATGCCACCCGGCTGGACGTGCCAAAGACGTACATGTACGGCCAAATGGTCATGTGCGCCGGTTTACCGGTCAAGCCGGATCGCTTCATCCCCAGGGGGCTACATTACATGGCGCTGGCCTTCCAGGTCGCCCAGAACGCGCAGAAGGCATTGTCCTATCTTGACCGTGCCGAGGCGTATGCCGTGGTTCGCGGCAACGTGGCGCAGCTTGAATACATGCTGCTGACGCGGGGAGCCTGTGTGTACATCGCCGGGGATTACGCTGCCGCCGAAACGCATTTACGGCGTGCCGTGGAAGTGTTTTCAGGGACAGGCCACTATTATGCGGGTGCGCTGTACGCGCATGGGTTGGCCCTGATGAAGTTGAAGCGCTACGAGGACAGCATCGAGCAGATGGAGGCAGCGCTGGCGGAATGGAAAAAGATGAAGCGTGAGTTTGACCAGATCTTCGCCCGGCATGGGCTGGCTGAGGCATACTCGCAAATCGGCCAGCACAGGGAAGCCATTGCGCACATGGCCGAAGCGCTGGCGGTTGCCGACAGTATGCCCGAACGTTGCAGCCCTGCCTTTTTGAAACTGCTGCGCGACGATTTTGCGGTGTATGTGCAGCGCAGTCAGTCGCCTATCCGGTAAGTTTTGGCGTAAAATTAACGTCAGTCCATAAGTTCATCTCTTAATCTAAGGAAAATTACACATGAGCGATCGGTCAATCCTGGCATCCTACGCACATCCCGACGACGAGCAAGGTGTGAGCGGCACCCTTCGGATGTATCTCGAACAGGGCGTCCGCACCGCCATCTTGTGTGCAACGCGAGGCGAGGTCGGTGAGATTGCCGACCCCAGTCTGGCGACCCCGGAAACACTCGGTGAGGTGCGTGAACAGGAATTGCGCACCGCCGCCAAAATCCTGGGCGTGCCACTCGTCTATTTTCTCGATTACCGGGATTCGGGCATGGCAGGCACCGATCCCAACAAGGACCCACGCGCGTTTATCAACGCCAACGAAGACGAAGCCGTTGGGCGGATCGTCAAGATAATGCGCGATTTCAAACCGACGATTGTCGTCACTTTTGACGAGACTGGCGGCTACGGCCACCCTGATCACATCGCCATTCATCACTGGACAATCCATGCTTTCCACGCCTCAGGCGATCCGAAGCGCTACCCGGAGGCCGGGCCGGCTTTTGCCCCGTCACGCCTGTACTATGCCAGTATTCCACGCAGCGCCCGCAAGACGATGGGCGATTTGTTAGAGAAATTGGGAATCCAGTCGGTTTTCAGTGCCATACCAGCCGATAAATTTGGGATGCCTGACGAATTGATCACCAACCGCGTGCCTGTGAAGCCGTATGTGACCCTCAAGCGCGATTCCTTGAACGCTCACAAGACGCAGTTGAATCCTAACGGGCCATTTGCGAAGATTCCGGACGAGATGTGGGACGAATGGCGGGGCACGGAGACGTTTGCCTTTGCCGCCGGGACTCCGCTGCCGCCCGGCTCTGATCCTGCTGACCTGTTTGCCGGGCTGCGCTAGAAACCAAGCGTAAACGTCCAA